>JAZRUR010000001.1:0-8028 GCA_045652625.1 Eubacteriales bacterium
GGTAATGTTGTAAATTCTGCTGAGTTCGCTCGGGAATTCGGGCGAGGACGCGAATTTAACAAGAACATAATAACCTTCTGTTAAATCTTCGATGGGGTACGCTAATCTTCTGTTGCCCCAAACATCGGTCTTTTCGATTTCAGCGTTCGAACCGATGAGAGAGGTGAACTTTTCAACAAGAGCATTGACGGATTCTTCGCCAAGTGCGCTGTTGACAACGAAAATTGTTTCGTACTTGTTCATCATTCTACACCTCCTTCTGGACTTTGACTCGGCAAACACACCGAGTAAGGAGAAAACTAAAAGTTTTCATACTAAAATATTTTAACACAGAAAAGCCGTTTTGTCAACAACTTTTTCCATTTTAGCCGTTTGTTTGTTATCTTAGTTCTGATTGTGGCGTTTTAAAAGTCTGCGGATTCTTGCCGCGCTGTCAAGAAGCGGGGAAATAGACTCATCATTGTTGAGCGTACAAAGAATTTTGGCAATGAATTTAGACATATCAACCTGTTCGAACCAAGGACGTTTAAGAAGTTCTTCAGGCGCATATGTAAGGTTTGTCGAATAGAGTTTTTTGAGTTTACCTTCGGCATAAAGTTTGTCGAACTTTTCTAAGCCGCTTGTAAAGAAGGAAAACGTAACTGCTGCATAAACATCGCTTACGTTTTGTTTTTGGATTTCGTTAATAACATCGATTACCGATTCACCGGATGCAATCATGTCGTCAATAATAAGTACACGTTTGCCTTCAAGCGGTCCGCCGATGTATTCGTGTTGAACGATGGGGTTTTTGCCGTTTACGATACGAGAATGGTCTCTTCTCTTATAGAACATACCTACATCAAGACCGAGAACATTTGCATAATAAATTGCTCTATCCATAGCACCGGTATCAGGGCTGATAACGGTCATGTTGTCCTTGAATATATCGTCGCCTTCGTTTTGAATAAAACGTTTTAACATAGAATATGTCGGATAGATATTCTCGAACGATGTCGCAGGGATAGCGTTATATATCGTCGAATCGTGAGCATCAAATGTAAGGATACAATCAACACCGAGGTTTTGGAGTTCTTCAAGTGCTTGTGCGCAGTCAAGAGATTCTCTGCCTTTTCTCTTATGCTGACGCGAAGAATAAAGAAGCGGCATAAGAACTGTTACACGACCCGCTTTACCGCCGATAGCAGAAAGTACACGTTTGATATCGCGGAAATGATCATCAGGACTCATGTGGTTTTCGTAACCGAAAAGATTATAGGTGCAACTATAATTACCGATATCGCAAAGAATATAAATGTCTCTGCCTCTTACGGAATCACAAATCTTGATTTTGCCCTCGCCGTTGCTAAAGCGGACTTCCTCTATAGGAATAATGTAACTTTCACCGTCATCATCATTTCTTAATTGGCGGACAAATTGATCAACCTTTGCACCGAGATGTGCACAACTTTTAAGCACGATGAGACCCATTTTGCCATGATGTTGATTTTGAGCCATGATAGTACTCCTTTTCGACAAATAGATATTTTTTGAAACAAATTTATTGTACAAAAAAAATTCAACTTTGTATATTGACTAATTTCACAAAATAAAATTAAATTTTTTGCTTTTTTGATAAGGAAATGTATAAAGTTTATAAATAAATATATTATAACGAAATATTTGATTGACAAGCATTTTATAATGTGATATTATAACATAGAACATAAGTTCGAACGGAGGTTTAAATTTATGGCTGCTAAAGATACTAAAAATGATAGCAAAAAAATAGCCCTTGAGACTGCACTTGCACAGATTGAAAAGCAATGCGGTAAGGGCTCGATTATGCGTTTGGGCGAAAACGCCGGTATGGAAGTGAAGAGTGTATCTACAGGTTCACTTTCGCTTGACGTTGCATTGGGCATAGGCGGTGTTCCCAAAGGTAGAATTATTGAAATTTTCGGTCCGGAATCTTCCGGTAAAACTACACTTGCACTTCATATAATTGCTGAAGTGCAAAAACAGGGCGGTGAAGCGGCTTTTATTGACGCAGAACATGCACTTGACCCTGTATATGCCCGTGCTTTGGGTGTTGACACTGATTCGCTACTTGTTTCTCAACCCGATTACGGTGAACAAGCTCTTGAAATTACAGAGGCGCTCGTTCGTTCAGGAGCGGTTGAAGCGGTTGTTGTTGACTCTGTTGCGGCACTTGTCCCCAAGAATGAAATTGACGGCGATATGGGTGATTCCCATGTCGGTCTTCATGCGCGTCTTATGTCACAGGCACTTCGTAAACTATCAGGTGCTATTGCAAAATCAAGTTGTATCGTTATTTTTATCAACCAACTTCGTGAAAAAGTTGGCGTAATTTACGGTAATCCCGAAACAACTACCGGCGGTCGTGCGCTTAAGTTTTACGCTTCTGTACGTCTTGATGTACGCAAGTCGGAACAGTTGAAGAACGGCAGCGATATCATAGGCAACCATGTTAAATGTAAGGTTGTTAAAAACAAGGTCGCTCCTCCTTTCCGTACCGCTGAGTTTGATATTATTTATGGCAAGGGAATATCCAAGGAAAGCGAAATTATTGAACTCGGTATAAACTGCGGCGTTATTGATAAAAGCGGTTCGTGGCTTTCTTATAACGGCGAAAAACTTGGACAGGGAAAAGATAAGGTAAGAACACTTTTAGAGGAAGATGAGGCTCTCGCTGCTGAACTCTCCGAAAAGATACTCGCTATCTATTCCAAGAACGGTGACTCGAACGATTTGTCAGAAACAGTTAGCGCCGAAGATTTATTTGACGAAGAATAAATGTATATAATAGAGTCTATTCTTCGCGATAGCAACAGCAACGAAGCCGTTGTGATTTTTAATCGTAACAGTTATCGCATCACGGTACATGATCTCGATGTGTTGGGGTTTGAAGAGGGAAGTGCGATTAACGAAGAAGAGTTTGATGCGCTTCTAGAAGCCGTTGAGAGGCTTTCTTGCATAAAAAAAGCATTCGATTATCTTTCGTATGGCGATCTTTCCGAAAAGCAACTTCGCGATAAACTGACACGAAAATTCTCAAAAGAACTTTCTGCAGATGTTGCGCAACTGTTTGTCGAACGCGGTTATGTAGATGATGCGAAACTTGCCGAGCGATATGCGGAAACTTTTTATGAATTTAAAAATATGGGTTTGCAGCGTATTCGCAATGAACTCTTTCGTAGGGGTATTTCTCGCGAGAATATTGAAAACGCGATTTCTAAGTACGAATACGAAGATCAGACCGAACGCATCGAAGAATTTATACGAAAAAAGTACGATATTTCTAAAATGCGCGATATTAAATATCGCCAGAAGGTATATGCCGGTGCAGTACGGGCGGGTTTTTCCGGCTCTGATATCGGCGACGTTTTAAGAAACTTTGAAAGTGAGTGACACTATAATGCCTATTAAGGTTGGGTTTGTTTCTCTTGGTTGTCCCAAAAATCTTATTAATACAGAAGTTATGCTTGCCAATTTGGTTAATGGCGGTATGGAAATTGTTGCCGAAGATATCGATGCAGATGTTATTGTAATAAATACATGCGCTTTTATCGAAAGTGCAAAAAATGAAGCCATTGACAATATACTTGATATTGCATGGCTCAAAAAGAACCGTTCGCTCAAGGGCATTGTTGTCACAGGGTGTCTTCCTCAAAGATATAAAGAGGAATTCTTAAAAGAATTACCTGAGGTAAACTGTATCCTTGGCACGGGTTCTTTGGACGATATTTGCGAGGCTGTTGAAGTTGCTTATAAAGGCGGTACATACAGTAGTTTCAAAAATGTAGATGAACTCTCGCTTGGCGGAGAACGTGTTATTACGACGCCTGAATATTTTGCATACGTTCAAATTGCTGAAGGTTGTGATAACCGTTGCACCTATTGTGTGATACCCGATATTCGCGGTAAGTTCAGAAGCAGAAAAATGACCGATATCATTGATGAGGTTGAAAACCTTGCATCAATGGGAATTAAAGAGATTTGTCTTGTTGCTCAAGATACCACACGCTATGGTGAAGATCTTTACGGTACCTACGCTTTGGATAGTTTGATTTCTTCACTATCTGAAATTGAAGGAATTGAATGGATAAGAGTGCTATACTGCTATCCCGATAGAATTACCGATGGACTTATCAATGAGTTTAAAACAAATGATAAGTTGGTAAAGTATATTGATATGCCGATTCAGCACATCAATGATGAGATTTTGAAAAATATGAACCGTCGCGATACGTCCGAAAGCATTAAAACTGTAATCGGTAAATTGCGAAAAGAGGTTCCCGGAATCGTTCTTAGGAGCACCGTTATTGTTGGTTTCCCCGGAGAAACTGAAAAGCAATTTAACGAACTTCGTAACTTTCTTAAGGAAACCAAGTTCGAAAGACTCGGCGCTTTTGAATATTCACGCGAAGAAGGTACTCCTGCGTTTGATATGCCCAAGCAGGTATCTGCAAATACAAAGAAAAAACGTTGTGATGCTATTATGAGCGACCAAAATCGTATCCATAATGACTACAATTCAAGTTTTGTTTCAAAAGAACTGAAGGTTATTTGCGAAGGGTATGACCCCGTTTCCGAATGTTTTTACGGTCGTTCCTATGCAGATGCGCCCGAAATTGACGGAAAAGTCTATTTTACCGCACCCAAGCGTTTAAACGAAGGCGAATTTGTTAATGTGAAAATAACCGAAGTGCTTGATTATGACCTTTTTGGTAAGGTTTGTTGAGTATTCTGCTCGGAGGCGAAATTAATGAATCTTCCTAATAAACTCACCTTGGGAAGAATAGTAACAATACCGTTTTTTGTGTTCTTCCTTACATATAATTTGTTTGATGATCCGAATATAAGCCGTATTATTTCGGCTACGCTATTTATCGCTGCTTCGTTTACCGATTTTCTGGACGGATATCTTGCTCGTTCGAGGAATTTAATCACCGATTTCGGTAAATTTATGGACCCTCTTGCAGATAAGTTCCTTATTTTGGGCGCGATGTTTGCAATATGTTTCTCTGACTATGTTTTTGATTATTCTGTCGTTGGTTTTGAAACCACACTTTCTTCGGATATAATCAGACAACTTTTCTTTTGGACTGCAATAGTGGTGGTTTTCCGCGAACTCGCGGTAACTTCAATGCGATTGGTTGTTGTTAAGTCTAGCGGCGCAGTAATTGCGGCAAGTAGCCTTGGCAAAATCAAAACGGTTACACAGATTGTTGCTGTATCTGCCGTTATTCTTGAACCGGTTGTTTTTCCGTTTTTCTACGGTTGGCTTACTTTCATTTCCACAGTCGCAATGCTGTTTTTCACTATACTTTCCGGCGTGAATTATATTAAATCATATTGGAAATTTATTGACACTAATAATTAGGTGATATTATGAAACTATTTAATACCTTAACCAGACAAAAAGAGGAGTTCATTCCTCGTGACGGCGAAGTTAAGATGTATGTATGCGGTCCTACCGTGTATAACTTTTTCCATATCGGTAATGCGCGTTGTTTCGTTGTGTTTGATATGCTTCGCAGATATCTTGAATACCGCGGAAACAAGGTTGTTTTTGTTCAAAACTTCACCGATGTTGACGATAAATTGATACGCGCCGCAAAAGAAAACGGTTGCACAGTTCCTGAGATTGCCGAAAAATTTATTGCCGAGTATTTTACCGATGCACACGGACTGGGTGTTCATGATGCCACTGTACATCCTCGCGCAACCGAAAACATCGACAAGATCATTGAAATTGTTCAAGAACTTATAGATAAAGGCCATGCTTATGTTTCGGGAAACGATGTGTACTTTGATTCACAAAGTTATTCCGAGTATGGAAAATTATCGCACCACAATATGGACGAACTCGAAGCAGGTGCGCGTATTGACGTAAACGAAATCAAGAAGCATCCGTTTGATTTTGCTCTTTGGAAGGGCAAGAAAGAGGAAGGCGAGATTTCGTGGGTATCTCCTTGGGGAGAAGGACGCCCCGGTTGGCATATCGAGTGTTCTGCTATGGTTAATAGGTATCTCGGAACTGATATCGACATTCATGGCGGCGGCGTTGATTTGATTTTCCCTCACCATGAAAACGAAATAGCACAAAGTGAATGTGCTACCGGTTGCGGTTTGGCTAAATTTTGGCTACATAACGGACACATTAATGTTGATAATAAAAAGATGAGCAAGTCTGCAGGGAATTTCTTCCTTGTTCGCGATGCTGCAGAAAAATACGGTTATAAAGCGGTACGTTTCTTCTTGCTTTCTTCACATTATAGAAGTCCTATCAATTATAACGATGAGA
Organism: Eubacteriales bacterium; assembly: GCA_045652625.1. Taxonomy (GTDB): domain Bacteria; phylum Bacillota; class Clostridia; order Oscillospirales; family CAG-382; genus Coliplasma. Next base: position 6,311 of record JAZRUR010000001.1, read on the forward strand.
TTCTTTCCCAAGCATCTGCTGCAGTTGAACGTATTGATAACTGCCTGGGAAATATCGAATTTGCTGCCAAAAACGCTGCTGGAACGATTAGCACACGTGAAAAAGAAAGCATCCAACTTCTCGAAGCAAAGAAACTAAGTTTTATTGAAGCGATGGACGATGACCTTAATACCGCCGATGCGATCGGATACCTCTTTGAAATGACAAGAGATATTAATACTGTTATTTCTTCGGGTGCTTCGGTTGAATATATTGAAGCGGTTAATAACATCTATACTCCGCTTTGTGAATTACTTGGATTCGGCAAACAAGAAGAAGATATAGATGTTGCATTCGTTGAAGAAATGATCGCCAAACGTGCTGATGCAAAAAAAGCAAAGGATTTTGCTAAGGCTGATGCTATTCGTAATGAATTGCTCGAAATGGGAATTGTTCTTGAAGATACCCGACAAGGCGTAAAATGGAAAAAAGCATAGAGTTTATCAAAAGAAACTACAGTCCGTTGGTTCTTGCGTATCTTGGCGATTCTTTTTATGAAACGATTGCAAGGGAATACGTTATAAAAGACGGAGACTGTTTAGTTTCAAAACTTAACGAATCTATTAAGAAAATAATTACTGCTGTATCTCAAAGTAAGTTAATAGGTTTGATGCTACCGTTGTTAAGCGAAACCGAAACTTATTTCTTCAAAGCGGGGCGTAACGCACGTAATACACATCGTTCGCATAGTGCGGAGGCGATAGAATACCGTCGTGCTACGGGATTGGAATGCTTATTCGGATACTTATACCTATCGGGTGAGCACGAAAGAGCAAGAGATTTATTTATGTATGCTGTAAAAAAGCAAGAGGAAATTGAGGAGTGAATACTATGGTTGATCTTACTCAAAAAGAAAAAGATATATATGAATATATTACCGATTGTCTTGAAAAGAACGGGTTTGCTCCTTCTGTAAGAGATATTTGCGCGGCAGTGGGTATTAAATCCACATCTTCTGTACATGAATATTTACGTAGGCTCGAGTCTAAAGGATATATACGTAAATCATCGGGCAAAAGCCGTGCTTTGAGTATTGAGGGTAATATTAATAGCGAAGCAAGTAAAATGAAAAGGGTACCTATTCTCGGACGTGTGACTGCAGGTCAACCTATTCTTGCCGTAGAAAATCATGACGGTTATGTAGATTTTCCTGTAACGATGGCCCGTGGTAAAGCAAATTTGTTTGCTCTACGAGTTATGGGCGAAAGTATGATAGAAGCAGGTATCCTAGACGGTGATATTGTTGTTGTAGAAAGCAAACAGTATGCCGACGACGGCGAAATTGTTGTTGCAATGATCGAAGATGAGGCTACGGTAAAGCGTTTCTATCGCGATAACGGCAGAATAAGACTTCAACCGGCAAACCACACCATGCAACCTATTTATGCGAGGGAAGTTACTGTTTTAGGTAAAGTAATCGCTAATTTCAGGTTTTATTGATACTTTTTTAGTTTAAAAACGTTTTTATATAAAAATACCCAAAGATTTATTTGATTTATGTTGATATTTTTTTGATTTTGCTATTGACATATACTATTCCTTTGTGGTATTCTATTCTGCGGTTGCAGACGATCCATTAGCTCAGCCGGTAGAGCACATGACTTTTAATCATGGTGTCCGGAGTTCGATTCTCCGATGGATCACCAAAAGCCGAACACTGTAACAGTGTTCGGCTTTTT
>JAZRUR010000002.1:0-33743 GCA_045652625.1 Eubacteriales bacterium
ACCCGAAGTCACAATACTTCCTGCGTAGATAGTGTTGTTGCAAATAGCCTCCGCACCGTTTCGTGCTATATAACGGCTGTCTTTTCTAATGCTTCCGTTTGCGCCGCTTACGTGCGATTCAAGTACGCAAAGATTCATATCATCGATAAGTCTGCAATCTGCAGGAACCATCATGCCTTCCTCGATAAAGATAATATCACCGGGGACAAGCAATCTTGAGTCTATAACACTTTCTTCGCCGTCTCTTATAACCTTGGTTTTTAGCGACGAATACTTCTTCGGCAACCGAAGCGCAATATTCGCACGGTATTCGGCAAATGCGTTAAGGAGCATCATTGCCGCAACTACCAAAGCCAAAACAAGGTAAGTCGGTTCTTCCGGTCGGAACAGATACATCGAGAACGCCGAAGCCATCAAAAACAGTCCTGTAAGTCCTTTCAACTGATTTCTAAGGCTTTCGCGGAAAGAGAGCCTAAATTCGCTCCTTATCTCGTTTGCACCGAACATTCTTCGCGCTTTTTTGATTTGTTTGGGCGTCTTGCCCATTATCAAATCGCTCTCAAGCGCTTCTGCAACCTCGATCGGTTGCATTTCTTCGGGCGAAAATGTAAGTTCTTCTTCGTAATCTGTGCCGGAAACGGTTTTTATTTTTAAATTTTGATTTCCGTTTTCTGCCATTATAAACCTCTATGGGTTATAAATTTATTTTTCTGTTTTAACAACTACTTTGCCGTCTTGAACGTCGGCAAAAATTTTGTTTGCGGGTTCGCGGTAGGAGGCAACTATTTCGTTTGCCAAAGCGTCCTCTACTTCGGTTTGAATAAGTCGTCTTAGGTTACGCGCACCGTACTTTTCGGAATATCCCTTTTCCGAAAGATAATCTGCCAAAGCGTCGGTATAATCGAACATCATGCCCTTTTCAGCAAGAACGCTCTGCAGATCGCCAAGCATAATACGGCATATTTTTGTGAAATTATCGCGTGTAAGACGGTTGAACACAACGATTTCGTCAACACGGTTGATAAATTCGGGGCGCAAAAACGCTTCCAACGCTTTCATTACTTTTGCGCGGTCGTTTGCCTTGACGCTTTCGCCGAACCCTGCGACCGAGTGGCTTTCATTGCTACCCGCGTTAGTAGTCATGATAATGACGGTGTTTTCGAAATTCACTTCCTTGCCGTGCGCATCGGTAATACGTCCGTCGTCGAGAATTTGAAGCAAAATGTTCATAACGTCGGGGTGCGCTTTTTCTATCTCGTCAAACAGAACCACGGTATAGGGTTTTCTTCTGATCTTTTCGGTCAACTGACCTGCATCGTCATAACCGACGTAGCCGGGAGGCGAACCGATTATGCGCGAAACCGAATGTTTTTCCATAAATTCGCTCATGTCAAGACGGATAAACGCCTCGGGCGAGTCGAAAAGATAAGAAGCAAGAACCTTAACCAATTCGGTTTTGCCCACGCCGGTACTTCCGGCAAAGATGAACGAAACGGGTTTTTTCTTGTAAGATATACCCGCGCGAGAACGTTTTATTGCTCTTGCAACCGAGTTTACGGCATCGTCTTGACCGATGATGCGTTTTTTGATTTCGTTTTCAAGGCGTTCTATCTTTACAAACTCGTTTTCGCTTATATTTGTCGCAGGGATTCCCGTCCATACCTCGATAACCCTTGCTATTTCGGCATCGGTGAGTTTTAGATTATCGCGTTCTGCCGAAAGTTCGTCAAACCTCGCCTCTTTTCTCATAATCGTAGTTTTAATGTCGGCAATCTTGCGGAAATCTTCTTCCTCGGGAGTTTCCTTGCCCTCAAGCGACTTTAACTCGTCACGGAGTTTTCTCAATTCGTCTGTAACAAGTTGAAGTTCGTTTATTACAGGGGAGTGCATCGCCATGTGCGAACACGCTTCGTCCATAAGGTCGATTGCCTTATCGGGGAGGAAACGGTCGGTAATGTAACGCTCGGAAAGCGTTACCATTCTTCGGAGTAAATATTCGGGAATATTTATTCCGTGGTGGTTTTCGTAATATTTTTTAATGCCCTCAAGAATCTTTATACTGTCCTCAATTGAGGGTTCGCCTATCATAACAGGTTGGAATCTTCGTTCAAGTGCGGCATCTTTTTCGATATATTGGCGGTACTCTTTAAGTGTCGTTGCGCCGATAAGTTGAATTTCGCCTCTCGAAAGCGCAGGTTTAAGAATATTTGCGGCGTTCATACCGCCCTCTGCGTTACCTGCACCGACAATAGCATGTACCTCGTCGATAACAAGTATAGCGTTACCTGCTTTTTTTGTTTCTTCAATAAGACCGCGCATACGGTTTTCGAACTGACCTCTAAACTGCGTTCCTGCAACAATAGCGGTCATATCTACAAGATAAACTTCTTTATCCTTTAATTTATACGGCACGTCGCCTTTTGCTATTTTCTGCGCAAGTGCTTCGGCGACAGCGGTTTTACCGACACCCGGTTCGCCGATAAGGCAGGGGTTGTTCTTCTGACGGCGTGTTAATATCTGAACGACACGTTCCAGTTCGTTTTCTCTGCCGATAATATTGTCCAACTTGCCCTCACGTGCGCGTTCGGTAAGACAAAGACAAAAATCGCGCAAATAACTCGTTCCGCGTTTGCCCTTGGGTTTTCCGTTCGCTTTGCTTTCGGCTCCGCCTTGCTTTTCGCCGTTTTCCATAGGCTTGTTGTTTCCGAAAAAGGAATTAAGGTCGATAGACGGCGCTCTGCCCTCGTCCTCACTATCATCATCGCCCATAAAAGGCATCAATCCGCTCATCATACCTTCGTCAAGCGCATCAATATCCTCGGGGCTCATATTCATTTGATTGAGTATATCGTCAATAGGCTTTATGCCAAGTTCCTGTGCACATTTGATGCAGTAACCTTCGCTTGTGATTTTACCTGCAACGCTTTTCTGCACAAAAACAATCGCAGGGCGAATATTGCATCGTGAACATCTCTTTAATTCCATTTACTGTGTCACCTCATAATTTACGTAGCCGTGGGGGAAAGAAGTTGTTTCGGCTAAGGGTTAGTTTTGTTTTTCTTTGTAGACCTTCAAATAATACATCAAAAACGAAAAAATCAACATCACAACCATTACCGTACATATAATTATGTCCAATACGATGTTGTTGCGAACGATTATTCTTAAAAACGCGCAAAGGAAAAGTATTACAGTCGCCAATTTTCCGTACCAACGCGCTTGAGTTACGGTTTTTTTGCGTTTTATGACCAATATGCCGCCGATCAACATGGCAATTTCCTTTATAACGATCGGGATCAGCAACACAAGAAAGATCACATTATCTACTGTAAAGCATACAGCGGCGGTTATCTGCATTAATTTGTCGGCGAGCGGGTCTAAAATCTTACCCGCGTCGGTTATCCAGTTGTTCCGCCTTGCAAGATAACCGTCAAGCGCATCGGTAACCCACGCCAAAGCGTATATACCTGCCGCTATGTAACATTCGGGCGGACTGTTATATTCAAAATACGAAAAAACAAACAACGGTATCATCAACAGTCGGATCACCGACAAAACATTTGGAATATGCCTCATTCTCTTCCTCTTTTTTTATGCTATGCTACTTCGTTTCTATACTGCCGCGTATCCCAACCGAAACAACAATAGCGTATGTCTTTTTTGTTCTGCAGATTTGTCGCGAAACATGTTTGTTACGTATCACAATCAAAAACACAATAGCGTATGTCTTTTTTGTTCTTAAAGATTTGTTGCGGTTAAATAAAACGCAGAAGTTGTTTTTTTGTTGTTATACGATTAAATAAAAAACGAAAAAATGTCTATCTCGTTAAAGACCTTAAACAACAATGTTTTTTCTGTTTCAAGACTTGCCAAAAAGTCACTGTTAAGGAACGCGGAGTTTTCGATTAACAAGCCGATTACAAAGCAGAACAGACAAACTCTAAGCAACGCAAGTATTATACCCAACAATATGCCCAACGCCTTGTTTGCGGTGCGTATTATCGGAAGTTTTGCCACCAAGTTAAGAAGCCTTGCGATGATAGCAAGTAATATCTGTGTGCCGATAAACAGTAAGATTATGGCGATTGCCGTCGCTGTGATGTCGGTTATCGGCTCGGCAATACGGGACGCAAGAATAGACTCGCCTTTTTGGGTGTCGGCAACATTATTATGATACCATGCAGAAAGTTCTTCTAAACTCATGCCCGAAACGGCAACGAGTTTATTAAAATCCTCGGACTTGCCTTCCAAAAGACCGTCCACTCCGAGCGAAGTATCTACAAGCGCGTTGGTTATTGCATCTTCGACCGCGGTTTCGACAGATTTGCCGACCGAACTTTCCTTTAAATATTCGGCAAGAGGCGACGCAAACATCGCTGTCAGCGCAACCGCCAAAATGAACGAAACGGCACTTATTGCAGTTTTAACAAAACCGTTTTTCGCCGCGAAATAAACCGTAAGCGCAATTATCGCGATTATAGCAATATCAAGTATAAAACTCATTTAATCATTGTCCTTTCCGTCAAAAGCAGAACTGTCGAAATATTCCGCCTGATTCTCCGAGAACAGAATAAGTTCTTCTCCGTCGGCAACAAGCGCAGAATACGATGTCGGTATGTAATATATGTTTTCGTTACCGTTTGTTATGTCACATTCGGTAAGGACTCCGGGGGAGAGGGTATATAACTTGTCTCCACAAATAATCGCATCGGTAAGCGAGGAGTCAAACTGACGTGTAAACTCGACGCTTCCGTCAAGACGGTAAATAACCGTTTCGGTACCGCCGGAAAGACCGTCCAAACCGTAATTTATAAGCGTTTTGTTGCCGAAAACGCTGCCCGACAGCAACTCTCTTTCGGCAAACGAAACCTCGGAGGTGCACTCGTCGTCCGAATTAAACACTCTTAATGTGTCGGTCGTCAACAAAGAATACCCGTCTTCGGTGTAATAAATACCGAGCGGAATTTCACCGATGAATTCCTGTGAAGAAATCGCATCTTCGGAATTTATACTGAACTTAGATATCTGCGTCACCAAATTTCCTTTTTGCGAAAAATGCGCCGCCGTAACAAATTCCTGTCCATCGGGTGAAATTGCTGCGAAGTCGACATATTTATCGCCAAACAAACGCGAATATCTTATTCTAAAGTCCTTGTCGTAAACATAAACCGCCGAACGGTAACCTTTGGCAGAACTGACAACCGCAAACTCGCCGTTTTTTGATGCCGATACGCCGTAAACGGGATAATCAAACGGCATTCTCGCAAGTTGAGAATAGGAATTAAAGATCCTTAATTCTTTACCGCCGAGGTCGTAACAGAATATATTTATTCCGTTTTCGATCATCTTCGGGTGACCGAAACTAAAGGTTTCGCGCAGAATAACTTCGCCGTCCCAACCCGAAACGGTCAAACCGTTTTCGTTAAGTACCGCAAGGTCGCCCTTGTAGACCAAACCTCGGTTGCCTTTGCTTCCGTCAAACGCGAGTACACTTCCGACGTGGGTGGTCGCTTCCTCGCCGACGTTTAAGAATTTCATCATATACTCAAAGTTATCTATCGTTATCTCGCTTCCGTGGAACGAGAACGAGTAAACCGCAAACACCACAACAAACACGAGCACGGCATAGCGTATCAATGAGGCTCTACGCGCAAGTTTTGTGTAGTGCGCCGCAACCGTCGGGGTTTCTTGCTTATTCTTTTTTGAATTTTTTTCTCTAAAACCCGAAAAGGCTCCCATATGTGTCGCTCCGCTCTCGACCAAAATGTCAAGCATTTTGGTCGGTTTTCTCGAATAAAATCTGACAATTTTATTCGGTTTTTTGTGAGTTCGTAACTTTATATAAAACTTATAAAAATCTCGTTGTTGCCTAAAATGATAGCCGTTAATAAAATACCTTGTTCAATGCCAACCCTTTTGCAGGGGCGGTAATACCTGCGTTCGACCTGTCGCGCGATTCGATGATTTTTGATATAGGCATCATGTCTGTGCCCGATGCCGCCTCTGCGACAGTACCTACCATTATTCTTACCATGTTGTATAAAAATCCGTCTGCCGCTACGGTAAAAATAACGTTTTCGCCCTCGCGCCTTGCATTAAAATACTTGACCTCGCGGACTGTGTCAATTATTTTTGAACCTGCCGCCATAAACGCGCAAAAATCGTGTTTGCCGACAAACTCTTTGCAAAGTTCGTTTGCCTTGTCGACATCTATATATCTGTGAAACTGCCACGATGTTTCGTTTATAAACGGGTCGCGTGTTTTGCTGTTGCGTATGCAGTAAACGTATTCTTTTCCCTTTGCGTCGTATCTCGGGTGGAAATTGTCGGGCGCAACTAAAGTTTCTGTAACAACAATATCCTCGGGCAATTTCGTATTTATCGCTAAATGAAGCGAATCGGTAGGGATAGACGGCAACTCGCCGCTTACTAAAGCAACAAACTCCTTTGCATGAACACCCGAATCGGTTCGACTGCAACCCGTAAGGTCGCAACTCACCCCGAAAACTTCCTCACACGCTTTTTGAACCGTGGATTGAACCGTCGGCTTGTTCGGCTGAACCTGCCAACCGCAATAATTCGTACCCTTGTATGCTATTTTTAGAATATAGCCTCGCAAAATCCAATTACCTCCGACCATGTTATACGGTTCAGAAAGAATATTCCTACTGTAACTAAAGTTACAAACACAAGGAAAACATAGTCTTTTATATCCGATTTCATCACCTTGAGTTTGGTTCTGCCCTCGCCGCCGTGATAACAACGGCATTCCATGGCGTCGGCGAGTTCCTCAGCGCGTCTTACGGCAGAAACGAAAAGCGGAATCAGTATCGGAATCAATGCTTTAAGGCGTTTGATTAGGTTTCCGCTTTCGAAATCGGCGCAACGCGCTTTCTGTGCCGAGATGATTTTGTTCGTTTCTTCGATAAGAGTAGGGATAAACCGAAGCGCGATAGACATCATCATCGCAAATTCGTGAACCGGCACTTTTATCTTTTTGAGCGGAGAAAGCAGACTTTCGATAGCGTCTGTCAATTCAAGCGGACTCGTTGTAAACGATATAAGTACGCTCGTGCCCAAAACCAACGATAACAATCTCAAAAGCATCATTACCGCGTTTCGTATGCCCGATTCATAAATTTTTATGAATTTCCACGCGAGTAACGGTTCGCCTTCACTTGCGGTGAAGAAAAGGTTGACGATCGCGGTGAATACAAGCACGAAAATAAGCGGTTTGACCGATTTTATTAATACCGAAAACCTAACACCCGAAACCGCAATAAGAAACGCGGTGAACATAAGCGACGTTAAAGCCGCCAACTCGCTTTTTGCAACGAGAACGAGGACAAGGTATTCGATAAGGATTATAAGTTTTATTCTCGGGTCGGTGCGGTGAAGCAACGAGTTACCGGGATAATATTGACCGAAGGTCACGTCCTTAAGCATTTTTACCTCTTGATTTATTCCCCTACGCGTCGGTAGGAGATACGCACGGCGTTTTTATTTTGCCGATACGATTTTTTCGATTTCTTTTTTTGCATATCCGACGGTATAAACGTCGGTGCTTTGGGAAATATTACGTTTTTTAAGTTCTATAAAGAGTTTGGTGATTTGCGGCAGGTCGAGTTTTGCATCGAAAAGCCTTTCCGCCTGCATAAATATATCCTCTACGCTGCCTTGCATATATACCGAACCGTCTTTCATGACCAAGATCCTGTCGGCGTAATTTGCAATATCTTCCATACTGTGCGAAATAATTATCAACGTCGCACCGTAGGTGTTTTTATATTCGGTAAGACCGCCCAAAATTTCTTCTCTGCCTTTGGGGTCTAACCCTGCCGCAGGTTCGTCAAGCACCAAAACCTCGGGGCGCATTGCGAGTACACCTGCAATGGCGGCGCGTCTTTTCTGTCCGCCCGACATTTCAAACGGCGAACGTTTTAGGTCTTTTTCGCTAAGACCGCAAAATTCGGAAGCGAGTTTTACGCGGCTTTTAATCTCTTCCTCCGACAGTCCCATGTTTTTAGGACCGAAGGCAATATCCGATTCCACCGTTTCGTCAAAAAGTTGATATTCGGGATATTGGAACACAAGACCGACACGGCTGCGTATTTTTACCATTTCTTTCGGCTTTGCCCAAATGTTCTCGCCGAAAAGCAACACCTCGCCCTCGGTGGGCTTCAAAAGTCCGTTAAGAAGCGACGCGAGGGTGCTCTTTCCGCTTCCCGTATGACCGATTATGCCGGTTATTTCACCTTTCGGGAATGCGGTGTTTATATTATCGAGCGCGGCTTTGCGAAAAGGCGTTCCCTCTCCGAAAATCACGCTTATGTTTTTAAGTTCAAGAGCATTAGCCATTTTTTTGCCCTCCGATAAACTTTTCTATTACATCGGCGGCGTCCATTGCGTGTAAAATACCTCTCGGCAGGTCGTGTCCGTCCTTTTCGAGCAGATACATCAATTCGGTCACCTGCGGAACAGAAAGCGAAACCGAATTTAATTTTTCGACGTCGGAAAATATTTCTTCGGGCGTGCCGTCGGAAATAATTTCGCCCTTGTTCATAACGATTATCCTGTCCGCCTCGACCGCCTCGTTCATATAGTGCGTTATGGTTATAACGGTAATGCCCATTTCGCGGTTTAGGCGTTTCATTGCCGCGACAATCTCTTTTCTTCCCGTCGGGTCGAGCATCGCGGTTGCCTCGTCAAAAACGATACATTCGGGACACATTGCAAGTATTCCTGCAATTGCGATTCGCTGTTTCTGTCCACCCGAAAGTTTATACGTTGCGTGTTTGGCAAACTGCGCCATATCGACGGTTTCAAGTGCCATATCCACGCGTTTTCTTATTTCTTCACGCGGTAAACCCAAATTTTCGGGCGCAAAGGCAATATCCTCCTCAACAACACTTGCGACGAGTTGGTTGTCGGGGTTCTGGAACACCATACCGCATTTTTTGCGGATGTCAAACGATTTTTCTTCGTCTGCCGTGTTCATTCCGTCAACAAAGACCGCGCCCTCGCTCGGCAAAAGGATACCGCAAAGCAATTTCGCAAGTGTGCTTTTGCCGCATCCGTTATGACCGATTATCGAAACATAACTGCCTTTTTCGATTTTAAGGTCGAGACCGTTTATTACCTTGTCCTCCTCGGGCGAATAGGAAAATTCAAGCCCGCGCGCTTCGATAAATGACATTGATTACCTCGTAATTAGGGTTTGTTTAGGGCATCCACCTTGATGCCGCACCGCAGGGGAGTATCTCTCCGCTGCTTTCTACGGGAATACCGATTTCTTGACTTTCCACGTATCCGCCGAACGCGCGTGTGTTCTTGCGAAGCACGTATCCGTTCGCGGCAGGAGAAAGTCCGGTTGTGTATGAATTTAAAAGTACAAATAACGGTTCATCCGAAAGCACTTGGCAAACAAGGTTTACAAGTTCGTCCAGACATTCTTCGATAACCCATTTCTCGCCCCCCGGTCCGCGACCGAAAGAGGGAGGGTCGAGTATAACTGCATCGTACTTGTTTCCGCGTCTGATTTCACGCGCGACAAACTTAAAGCAGTCGTCAACTATATATCTTATCTTGTTTTGCGGAATTTCGGACAGTTCTGCGTTGCGTTTCGCTTTGGCTACAATGCCTTTAGAGGCATCAACGTGGCAAACAAACGCACCTGCTTTCGCCGCCGCAACACTTGCACCGCCGGTGTAAGCAAAAAGGTTAAGCAACTTTATTTCGCGGTTGCTGTTTTTGATGAGTTTGGTAAACCAATCCCAGTTAGCCGCCTGTTCGGGGAAAAGTCCCGTGTGCTTGAATCCCATGGGAGAGATGCCGAATTTAAGGTCGCCGTAGGAAATAACCCATTCTTCGGGCACGTCTTTTTTTATCCATTCGCCTCCGCCCGAGCGTGAACGTCTGTATATTCCGTTTGCTTTTTTCCATTCGCCGTTCCGCTCGCCGCCCCAGATGACCTGAGGGTCGGGACGTATAAGGGTATAGTCCCCCCATTTTTCGAGCCTTTCGCCGTTGTTTGCATCAAGAAGTCGGTAATCCTTCCAGTTGTCGGCAGAATACATAGTGAATTTCCTCCGGAAATTGAAGTAAGAAGTAATAGGTAATAGGGAAGAAGTATGGAAGATTTTTGCCCTCGGCAAAAATCCTCAACATACATCATAAAACTGTAAGATTTTATTCGAGAAGAGTAATCTGTTCGCTCATTCCGCTTGGAACTTCAAGACCTAAATGGCGGTATGCACCCGCGGTGGCGCATCTTCCGCGCGGTGTGCGGTTGATAAAACCGAGTTGAAGCAAATAGGGTTCGTAAACGTCTTCTAGCGTTACCGATTCTTCGCCTATGACTGCCGCAAGTGTTTCAAGACCGACAGGACCGCCGCCGAAATGCTTGATTATCGCGTTAAGCATACGTCTGTCGACCGAATCCAACCCGAGCGCGTCTACTTCAAGCGCATCGAGCGCGGTGCGTGTGATGTGAAAATCTATAACGCCGTTGCCTTCAACCGTTGCGAAGTCGCGCACACGTTTAAGAAAACGGTTTGCAATACGCGGCGTTCCGCGAGAACGAAGTGCAATTTCGTATGCGCCGTCGGCGGTTATGGGGACACCCAAAATTCCTGCCGAACGGGTTATAATAAGCGCAAGTTCCTCGGGGGTGTAGAGTTCAAGCCTGAACGCCATGCCGAATCTGTCGCGCAGAGGGGACGAAAGTTGTCCCGCTCTCGTGGTTGCGCCGATAAGCGTAAAAGGTTTAAGCGGTATGCGTATCGACCGCGCCGACGGGCCTTTGCCCATCATAAGGTCGAGCGCAAAATCCTCCATTGCAGGGTAGAGCACTTCCTCTACCTGACGGGGAAGGCGGTGTATTTCGTCGATAAAAAGTATATCGTTGCGTTCAAGTGTGGTAAGCAAAGCCGCAAGGTCGCCTGCTTTTTCGATAGCAGGACCGCTTGTTACTTTGAGATTAACCCCCAATTCCGCTGCAATAATGCAGGAAAGCGTGGTTTTACCCAAACCGGGAGGGCCGTGAAGCAAAACGTGGTCGAGCGAATCTCCTCTCGAAGACGCGGCTTTAATGAATACCGAAAGGTTGTCCTTTACTTTCTGCTGACCTACGTATTCCGAAAGTGTTTTGGGTCGGAGCGAAAACTCGTTCTCGACGTCTTCTGCCGAAAATTCGGCACTCGTCAAACGGCTTTCGAAATCGAAGTCATCGGAATAATCGGGGATTTTGGAGTTAATGGGCATTTATCGTCCTGCCTCCTTTCCCAAAATTCGTAATGTTTGTGCGATAAGTTCCTCAAGCGGAAGCGATGTATCGAGTTTTTTGAGCGTTTCGGTAACCTTTGCGCGGGGGAAACCGTAAAGCGAGAGGGTGTCGACAACTTGTACAATCTTTTCGCTGTTTCCGCTATTTGTGCCCGAAACGGTAATATCGGTATCCGATGCGCCGACTTTATCTTTAAGTTCGATAATCAATTTTTGCGCGGTTTTAAGACCGATACCCTGCGCTTGTGCAATCGTCTTTGCATCGCCGTTGGCAATGGCGGCGCGTAAATCGTCGGGAGAGAACGTGCCCAAGATAGACATCGCGGCTTTCGGACCGATGCCCGAAACCGAGATAAGACGGGTGAAAAGTGTCAATTCGTCCTCGTCCGAAAAACCGTAAAGCGAGATATTATCCTCGCTTACTGCCATATAGGTATAGAGAAGCACGTCTTTGCCGGTTTTCATGGATATTTTCGAGCAGGTGGAAATAGATATCCCCATTTTAAAACCTACTCCGCCGCAATCTATAACGGCACAGTCGCTTGTTACTTTGGCAAGTGTTCCGTGAACAAAATGTATCATCAAGGCTTCTCCTTTCGTTTTTGAAAAATCAATATTTTACCGACATTCTCGTTCCGTGGCACAGCGCGAGAGCAAGAGCGTCTGCAGTGTCGTCGGGTTTGGGGGTTTCGTCAAGTCCGAGCATTAAGCGAACCATGTACTGAACCTGCTGTTTCTCCGCTCTGCCGTAGCCGACGACCGAACTTTTTACTTCAAGCGGAGTGTATTCGTAAATATCAACACCGCATTTATACGCGGCAAGAAGTATTACCCCTCTCGCCATAGAAACGTCGATGGCGGTGGTGATGTTGTTGTTAAAGAAAATTTCCTCGATAACCATACAGTCGGGCTTGGTTCTCGTTATGAGTTCGACCATCGAATCGTATATCTCATCGAGCCGTTTTTCTATCATCTGTTTGGGCGCGGTGGTGATAGCACCGTATTCTATTGCGCGGTATTTTTCGCCGTTTTTCATGACCAGTCCGAACCCTATTGTAGCAAGACCCGGATCAATACCAAGTATAAGCATACAGTACCCCCATAATAAATCAGTATATGATACCATATTTTTTCATTTTCGTCAATAAAATTAAGAGGTAATTAGTCTATAAAATGTAAAAAATTAAAAAAATACTTGTAATTTTTATAAGTATAGATTATTATACTTGTAACACCTAAAAAGGTTTGTTAATTTAATTTATAAAACATGCAAAAACGAAAGGACAATTTTACCATGCAGATGATCGACAAAGTTAAAGAAGTAATCGCGAAACAACTTCGCATCAACGTATCGGATATTTCCGATGATGCGGCTATCATAGAGGACCTTGGCGCGGATAGCCTTGATATCGTTGAAATGCTTATGACTCTCGAAGACGAGATGAATATAATTATTCCCGATGACGCAACCGGTCTTAAAACGGTTAAGGATATCTCGGCGTTTATTGAAAACGAAATTGCTTAACTCCAAGAAAAAAGCCGTCATATTTGACCTTGACGGCACGATTTTGGATACTATCGGCGACATTGCCTTTGCAGTAAACTGCGCTCTTGATTTTTACGGGTTTCCGCAACGTACAAGGGAAGAGGTAATGGGATTTATCGGAAACGGGTCGCTTATGCTTATAAGACGTGCGCTTTCCGATGAGAACGCCGAGAAATATGACGACGGATTCGTAAAAGAGGTTCGTGCACGGTTCCGTGAGGAATATCAAAACCACATGCTTGATGCTACATATCCGTACGAGGGTATTGCCGAACTTGTTGACGAATTAAAGGCGCTGGGCATTTCGTCGGCGGTGGTCACCAATAAAGACGACCGTTCCGCCGTTCCGATGATAGAGCATTATTTTGGGAATAGGTTCGACCTTGTGCGCGGAATCCGTGCCGATAACGAGCGTAAACCGAACCCCGATTTGACGCTTTCCGTGTTGTCGGAACTCGGCGTAACGCCCGAAGAATCGCTGTTTGTCGGTGACGGTATGGCAGACCTTATTGTGTCTAAAACCTGTCGGATAGATTATATTCCGATAGGATACGGCTATACAGCACCAGAACGTCTTTTTGCGGAATGTCAAAAGAATCCCGTTTCCGACGTTGCTTCGTTACGGGACGAGATATTGAAGTATTTGTAATTAATATTTCAAACGAAAGGAATAGAGTGTTGAAGAAGAAACGAATGCCGCCGACAAATGTTATTATTTTCGGCTTTCTGGCGATAATTCTCGTTGGAACGCTTCTTCTCGTTATGCCTTTTTCTTCTTCGGACGGAAAGTTTACAGATCCTATAACGGCGCTTTTTACCGCCACCAGTGCAACCTGCGTTACCGGACTTATCACGGTAGACACGGGCATTTACTGGTCGGCTTTCGGTAAGGGCGTCGTTTTGCTTCTTATACAGATAGGCGGGCTTGGATTTATGTCACTCGCAATGGTGTTCTCGACGCTTTTAAGACGTCGCGTTTCCCCGCGTGAGCAGGTGCTTTTTACTCAGTCAATGAACCTTGACCCTTATTCAAACCTCGCCTCTTTTGCACACCGCGTGACGGTTTTCGCCTTTTCCGCGGAAGGGTTGGGAGCGCTGTTCCTGTCACTTAGGTTTATTCCCGAATTCGGGTTGTTAAAAGGGATTTGTTACAGCGTATTCCACTCGGTAAGTGCGTTTTGTAACGCAGGATTTGATATTTTGGGCAAACATTTCGGCGAGTTTGCAAGTATATCTGCGTATGCCGACGATGTTTATCTGAATATAGTGTTCATGTCGCTAATAATCGCAGGCGGCATAGGTTTTATTGTATGGGACGATGTCCGTGCTTTTATAACCAAACGCGACAGACTTTCGCTTTATACGAAAACGGTTTTGACATTGACAGTTTCGCTTGTTCTGCTCGGAACTGCGGTTATTGCTGTTGCAGAATGGAATAACGCTTCGGTGCTCGGTACGGGAGGAACAGGAAGTAAAATCCTTCGTTCGTTGTTCCAATCGGTCACTTTGCGTACGGCGGGATTTGCGTCAATAAATCAAATGGCGCTTTCCGAGGAAAGCAAACTGTTTTGTATGATGTTGATGTTCATCGGCGGCAATTCGGGCTCTACTGCAGGTGGTATCAAGGTTGGAACTATTGCGGTTGTTTTTGCCGCTACCGTAAGTATTATACGAGGCGAGAAGGATATGGTTTTCCGCCGCAGACGGCTTGACAGCGACGCCGTAAGACGTGCATATTCGCTTTTCGTTATCGGTCTTTTGGTCGTTATAATAGGCGGATTTGCGTTATCAGTTTCGGAATCTGTTCCGCTTGTTGACGCATATTTTGAAGTGTTCTCTGCGTTCGGAACAGTAGGCATAACGGTAGGGATAACACCTACGCTTACGGTTTTCGGAAAATTGCTTATAATAAGTTTGATGTTTTTCGGACGTATAGGTATCACGTCGGTAATGTATGCGGTAATGGTTCGCACCAACCGCGAAAAACCGCCGATAAGTTATCCCCGTATGGGTATTCCGATAGGCTGATTTAGAAGGGAGAAAGATCATGAGTGCAAACAAAGGCATATGTGTTATAGGACTTGGTAATTTCGGCACTAATCTTGCATTAACACTTGCGAAAACAAAACAGCAGGTGCTTGTTATTGACCAAACTCAAGAAAAAATAGACGATATAGGCGATATCGTAACAAACGCCGTTTGCGGAGATGCAACAAACGAATCAGTGCTTCGCGCATCGGGTATCAAGAATTGCGAGTGTGCGGTGGTTTGTATGGAAAATAACCTTTCGGACACTATTCTAATAACGCTTCTTTTAAAGGAACTCGGCATTAAGAAAATCGTTGTCCGCGCAACCGACGAACGACAGAAAAAAGTACTTTTAAAGGTCGGCGCAGATTTTGTTGTGCTTCCCGAAAAGGAATCGGGCATAAAACTTGCGTATACGCTGTCGCGCCGAGGAATGGTAGACTACTTTGCGCCGTCGGGTGAATTTGCCATAGCCGAAATAATCACACCTAAGGCATGGGTGGGTAAATCGGTTACCGAACTTGATGTTCGCCGTAAATACAATATAAATATTATCGCGGTTGCTAAGCATGGAGAGGACGAATTTGTGCTTCTTACAGATCCGACAAGAGTGTTTTCGGAAAACGAACTTCTTGTTATAGCAGGGGATAATAAAGCAATAGCAAAATTGACTTGCAAATAATAAAAACAATATATAAAAAACATAAAGGAGAAATATCATGGGCCTTATTAAAGCAGGTATAGGTGCATTAGGCGGAACCTTGGCAGACCAATGGAAAGAGTTTTTCTACTGTGATGCGCTTGACAACAACGTATTGGTAAAGAAGGGACAAAAACGCACTTCCTCGCGTTCTTCAAACACCAAAGGAGAGGATAATATTATATCCAACGGTTCGGGCATTGCCGTAGCAGACGGACAGTGTATGATAATTGTCGAACAGGGCAAAATCGTTGAAGTTTGTGCCGAACCGGGTGAATTCACCTATGATTCTTCTACCGAACCGAGCATCTTTTCGGGTTCGCTCGGCAAGAGTATAGTGGATACTTTCAAAACCATAGGTAAGCGTTTTACTTACGGCGGAGATACAGGCAAGGACCAAAGAATATATTACTTCAACACAAAAGAAATACTCAACAATAAGTTCGGCACACCGAATCCTATCATGTTCGACGTTGTAAACAAGGAAATCGGTATGAGAAGAACCGTTCAGGTAAGATGTAACGGTCTGTATTCTTATATGATAACAAACCCCTTGCTTTTCTACACCAGAGTGTGCGGCAACGTTGAAACCGAATACACAAGAGATCAAATCGACGAACAGTTAAAAACCGAATTTATAGACGCGCTTCAACCTGCGTTGGGTGCGATGTCCGAACTCGGTTTGCGTCCTGCACAACTTCCCGCAAAGGCAAAAGACCTTAAAGACGCGATGAACGACGCGTTGAAGCAGGATTGGGTTGAAAACAGAGGTATAAGCGTAGGCTCTATTGCTCTTAATCCTATCACTCTCACCGAAGAGGATATGAAGAAGATCAACCAGATGGAAGACGCCGCGACCTACGGCAACAATCCGTTCATGATGGCAGGTAGAATGACCGAAGCGACTGCAAACGCAATGGAAAACGCTGCCAACAACGATGCGGGTGCGATGACCGGCTTTATGGGCATGGGCATGGCAGGTAACGCAATGGGCGGCGGATTTAATGCGGCGCAAGGTTTTTATAATACAGGTGTACAGCAACAAGCGCAACAGGCGCAACAAGCCGCTCAAAACGGTTGGAAATGTACTTGCGGCGCAACCGCAACCGGCAAATTCTGCCCCGAATGCGGTGCGAAGAAACCCGAAAACGATACTTGGAAATGCGTATGCGGTGCAGAAAATAACGGCAAATTCTGTTCCGAATGCGGCGCAAAGAAACCCACTTTGGTTTGCGATAAATGCGGATATAAGGTAGAAGACCCTGCAAATCCTCCTAAGTTCTGTCCCGAATGCGGAGATAAGATGTAAAAGAGCCTCATAACTGCAAGGAGGGATTTTTATGTCCGACTTAAAAGAATATAAATGTCCATGTTGCGGCGGCGCTATCGAGTTTGACAGCGAAAGCCAAAACATGAAATGCCCGTATTGCGATACCGAGTTCGAGCCCGAAACCCTTAAATCCTACGATGACGACCTCAAAAGTGAGGGAAACGAAGAATTGGATTGGGAAACAAATCCGGGCGACGAATGGAAAGAGGGCGAAGCCGAGGGAATGCGCGTTTATATATGTAATTCCTGCGGCGGCGAAATAATAGGCGACGAAACCCTTGCCGCTACAAAATGTCCGTTTTGCGATAACGCCGTTGTTATGAAAGGTCAACTTTCGGGCGCATTGAAACCCGACTTTGTAATACCTTTTAAACTCGACAAACAAGCGGCGAAGCAGGGGTATTTAAAGCATATCACCGGAAAACGTCTTCTTCCCAAGGTGTTCAAGGACAAAAATCATATCGACGAAATAAAGGGTATATACGTTCCGTTCTGGATTTTCGATGCAGAGGCGGACGCCGATGCCCGTTACCGCGCAACGCGTGTTAATTCTTGGTCAGACAGCAATTATATCTATACAAAAACAAGTTATTATTCGATAACGCGAAAGGGAAGTATGGGTTTTGACCGTATTCCCGTAGACGGTTCGGAGAAAATGGCAGACGATTTAATGGAATCTATCGAGCCTTTTGATTTTTCGGGCGCGGTCGATTTTCAAACGGCGTATCTTGCGGGTTATTTTGCCGATAAATACGACGTTGATGCCGAGCAAAGTGTCGCACGTGCGAACGAACGTGTGCGCAAAACCACCGAGCAGACTTTTGCCGAAACGGTACAAGGCTATGCCACGGTAGTGCCAGAATCGGTCAAGGTGCGCCTTGCGAACGGAAGTGCAAAATACGCGCTTTACCCCGTGTGGCTGTTAAACACCACCTACGAGGGCAATAAATACACCTTTGCGATGAACGGTCAGACCGGTAAATTCGTTGGCGACCTTCCGCTTGACAAACAGGCGTACAGACGTTGGCTTTTCGGACTCGCCGCCGCTATCGGCGCGGTCGGGTTTGCTTTAAGTTATCTGTTCTGGCTGATGTAAGGAGGGTGACGGTGATGAAAAAATTAACGGTTTGCCTTCTTGCACTCATTCTCGCGTGTCTGTCTGTGCTTTCGGTTTCGGCAGAAACACGTGCCGACCGTCTTGTTGACGGCGCGGATTTGCTCACCGACAGCGAAGAAAGTGCATTGATCGCGCGACTTGATGAAATAAGCGAAGAATTCGAATACGACGTTGTTATCGTAACTGCCAAAACGTTTGGAACAAAAAGTCCGTTAAAGTTTACGAAAGACGCTTTTGTATCAGGTAACTACGGAATGGGAGATAACGGTTCGGGAGTAATACTTACCGTTTCCATTCAGGAACGTGAATGGTACATAGAGTTTTTCGGGGATAGTGAACTTCCCGAGGGAACGGCGATGTCGGACTATTTTGTCGAGGAACTGTCAAACGGCGATTATTACGATGCGTTTTCTTCTTTCGCCGAGGCGGCATACGATGAGTTGCGTTTTTCGATTGGTTCAACTCTTTTGATTTGGCTTGTTATAGGTTTTGTTATCGCGTTTATAGTGACTGCGGTTATGAAATCGAAACTGAAAAGCGTTCATTATCAAAACCACGCGCGTGAATATGTTCGAAAGGGAAGTTTCAAACTCGAACAAAGCCGCGACCTTTTCCTTTACTCTACCGTAACCCGTGTTGCCCGTCCCAAGAATACAAGTTCAAGCGGCGGCAGAAGCGGCGGAGGCGGCTCTCGCGGCGGCGGGGGACGTTTCTGATTCCTACTATTATATAATAAAATATAATAACAAAAACCACCGTGGCGGATAATGATCCGCTACGGTGGTTTGTTTATTATGTCTTGGTTATATTATTTCTTCTTTTTGAGAACCACAACTACAACTGCAACGATAGCAACAACTGCGATTGCGATACCGACTATAAGTCCAACAGGTGCGCCTTTTTCATCTTCTGCATCGGAAACGGCGGAAGAATCCTCGGAAGATCCTGCTTCGGAGGACGCGTCGGCACTTTCAACAGAGGACGCATCGGAAGATTCTGCTTCAGAGGCAGCGTCGGAAGATTCTACTTCGGAAGAAGCGTCAGCGCTTACATCGGAAGATTCTGCATCAGAGGAAGCATCAGCACTTGCATCGGAAGAAACGTCGGTGCTTGCATCGGGGGTTTCCGAAGAAGTGTTTTCATTGTCGGAAGTCGAACCCTTTGTAAAAGTAACTGCGCTGTCCTTGTAGGTTACGGTATAGGTACAGCCGTTAAGTTTGACGGTTTCGTTATAAACATCGGAAGTACCTGCGAATTTGGCAAGAACTTCGTCGTAGAAATCACGTGCGTCTTGGTTTGCGGTGTTTTCGCTGTTGTAATAGAAGGTAACTACATGTCCGCCTGCGGGAGCGGTAACTTCATTTTGGAAATTAGCCGCGTTCGGTTCGGAAGATTTGACCAAGTTGTTACCTGCTTCGAGAATCTTGCCGTCTTTGTCACAAACGAAAATGAAAACATAGCGGAGATTGAACTCCTCGGAGGTAACAACGCGTTCAGCGTCGCCTGCGGGGTAAACATAAATTTGGCCATTGGTGTCGCCTTCGTCTATTGCGACTTCGTCATAGCCGGTTATTGCTAATTCAAAACTGTCAGCAGCCAAAGCGCAAATCGCAAACATACTGATAGTTAAGAAAGTAGCCAAAAGTAGAGCGGAAATACGTTTCATGTCTTTTCTCCTTACAATAAATATTGTCATCATTCAAATGACACTTAATTATACCATTATTTTATGAAAAAAACAACAACATTTTAAATGAGCGCGGAAGCAATTAAGGAATTTTTCGTAATTAGAGAAAGAAAATATACACAAATTTTGCATAAATGTATAAATATACACGATATTCAAAAAAATATGCAGAATTTGGGGCAAAAAATTAAAAAAATTGAATAAATTATCATTTTACCCCTTGACAAACGGTTTTTTCGGTATTATAATAGCAAACGCAAAATGAAAAATGTTTTGAGGGTAGAGAAATGAACAAAGAAAACATCAAAAAAGTAGTTCTTGCCTATTCGGGCGGACTTGATACTTCTATAATCATTCCGTGGTTGAAGGAAAATTATAACGATCCCGAAATTATCGCGGTAGCAGGTAACGTAGGTCAGGCTGACGAACTTGAGGGCTTGGAAGAAAAGGCAATCAAAACCGGCGCAAGTAAACTTATCGTTGCAGATCTTGTGGACGAAATGGTAGATGAAATTATCATTCCTGCGCTCAAGATGGACGCTAAGTACGAAACGTATTTGCTCGGTACCGCGTTCGCACGTCCCGTTATCGGTAAGAAACTCGCAGAGATTGCGATTGCCGAGGGTGCAGATGCTATCTGCCACGGCGCTACCGGCAAGGGTAACGATCAGGTTCGTTTTGAACTTGCTATTAAGCGTTTCGCTCCTGAAATGAAGATTATCGCGCCTTGGCGTGAATGGGATATTAAATCTCGTGATGAAGAAATCGACTATGCCGAAGCGCATAATGTTCCTCTTAAAATCAGCCGCGAAACCAACTACTCCAAGGATAAGAACCTCTGGCACTTAAGCCACGAAGGTTTGGATCTTGAAGATCCCGCAAACGAACCGCTTTACGATAAGCCCGGTTTCCTTGAAATGGGCGTTTCTCCCATGATGGCTCCCGACGAACCTACATATATCTCTATAGATTTCGAAGCAGGTGCTCCCGTTGCATTCAACGGTGAAAAAATGAAGGCGTCGAAGATCATTGCTGAACTCAACAAGGTTGGCGGAGCAAACGGCATCGGTATTATCGACATCGTAGAAAACCGTCTTGTAGGTATGAAAGACCGCGGCGTGTACGAAACCCCCGGCGGAACTATCCTTTATTTCGCACATGAAATGCTCGAAATGCTTACCGTTGATAAGGATACTCTCCACGTTAAGCAAAAGTTGGCTGTTGATTACGCAGACCTTATATATAATGGTAAGTGGTACTCCCCCTTGCAGGAAGCACTTACCGCATTCGCTAACGAAAGCAACAAGTACGTTACCGGTACTGTAAAACTCAAACTTTACAAGGGCAATATCATTCCTGCCGGTACAACCTCTCCTTATTCCTTGTATTCCGAAAATCTGGTTACGTTCGACGAAAGCGACTACGACCAGAAACAGGCAGAAGGATTTATCAATCTTTGGGGTCTGCCTACCAAGGTACAGGCACTTCGTGAGCAGGGTAAACTTTAAATAACCGAACGGAGAAAACAACATGGCGGTTAAAATGTGGGCAGGTAGAACCGCAGGTGCTACCGACAAAATGGCCGACGATTTCAATTCTTCGATAAGTTTCGATTCGAGAATGTACCGTCAGGACATAAAGGGCAGTATGGCTCATGCCGCAATGCTCGGTGCAAAAGGAATAATAAGCAGTGAAGAAGCCGATACGTTGATAAACGGACTTGATTCGATACTTAACGATATCGAGTCGGGCGAACTCCTGATAAATATGGAATGTGAAGATATTCACATGTTTGTAGAGCAGGTGCTTACCGAACGTCTTGGCGACGTCGGCAAAAAACTTCACACCGCAAGAAGCCGTAACGACCAGGTTGCCTTGGATTTAAGAATGAATCTCCGTGAGGAAACCGAAACGATTATCGACCTCATCAAACAACTTGTTTCGGCATTGCTTTCGCAGATAAAAGCGAACAAGACCACGATAATGCCGGGATATACGCATTTGCAACGTGCTCAACCGATAACGTTTGCTCAGCATCTACTTGCTTACTGTATGATGTTGCTTCGCGATATCGACAGATTTACCGATATGGCAAAACGCATGAATATGTCGCCTATCGGATGTTGCGCACTTGCGGGAACGACCTACGATACCGACAGATATTTCGAAGCGGAACAACTTGGCTTTTCGGGCATCTGCATGAACAGCCTTGACGGTGTTTCCGACCGCGACTTCTGTGTGGAATTTATGAGTTGCTGTTCGATACTTATGATGCATCTGTCGAGGTTTTCGGAGGAAATAATCCTTTGGTCGAGTTGGGAGTTCAAGTTTGTAGAACTTTCCGATGCATATACAACAGGTTCGTCGATAATGCCTCAAAAGAAAAACCCCGACATGGCGGAATTGATAAGAGGTAAGACGGGACGTGTATACGGTGACCTTGTAGGATTGCTTACGGTTCTTAAAGGACTTCCACTTGCTTATAATAAAGATATGCAGGAAGACAAAGAGGGCGTTTTCGATGCGGTTGATACCGTTAAAATGTGTCTTGGAATAATGGCACCTATGGTAGAAACCATGTGCGTGTTGTCCGACAACATGAAACGCGCGGCGCAGGAAGGTTTTATAAACGCTACCGACCTTGCCGATTACCTTGTTAAAAAAGGTATGCCGTTCCGTTCGGCATATAAGATATCGGGAAGTATCGTTGCCGAGTGTATCAAGCGACGATGTGTTCTTGAAACTCTTACGCTTGATGAATATAAAAACTATTCCGAATTGTTTGACGAAGATATATTCGAAGAAATTTCGCTTGAAACCTGTGTTGCAAAACGCATATCGGTTGGCGGAACTTCACTTTCTTCTATCGAAAAACAAATAACGTTCGTAGAAACCGAACTTAATAATATATAAAACACAAACAAAAATATTTATTTATGAAAGGTAAATTAAAAATGAAAAAAGTATTAGCACTTTTACTCTCTGTAATTTTCGTAGCAGTATGCTTCACCGGATGCTCCGCAAAGGGCAAGACACTTGCTGAAGTTAAAGAAGCAGGTAAACTCGTTATCGCAACCAGCCCCGACTTTCCTCCTTTTGAAAGCCTCGAAGGCGACGAAGTTGTAGGTATCGAAGTTGAAATCAT
Source organism: Eubacteriales bacterium (assembly GCA_045652625.1). GTDB lineage: Bacteria > Bacillota > Clostridia > Oscillospirales > CAG-382 > Coliplasma. The sequence continues at coordinate 22,837 of JAZRUR010000002.1, forward strand.
GAAACTCATCTGCGCAGAACTCGGCGTTGAATGCGAATTTGCACAAATGGACTTTGACTCTGTACTTATCGGTATCGAAGCAGCAAAATATGACTGCGCTATGTCCGGTATCACCGTAACTCCCGACCGTGAAAAGAACATGCTCTTCACCGAACCCTACTATGTTGCAGCACAGGTTATCGTTGTTAAGGAAGACAGCGATATCAAGGGCAAGGCTGATCTCGAAGGCAAGAAAGTATCTGTTCAGACCGGTACTACCGCTGATCAGGGCTGTCAGGACGAAGGCCTTGACGTTCAGGCATTCCAGGCAAACGCTGACGCAAAAGCGGCTCTTACCACCGGCAAGGTTGATGCATGGGTAGTTGATAACCTCACCGCTATTCAGATGGTTGAAGACGGCGACGGTCTTAAGATCCTTGAAGAAAACATGACCGAAGAACCCTACGCATTCGCATTTGCAATGGGAAGCGAAGACCTCGTTGAAGAAATCGACAAGGCGCTTAAAACCCTTATCGACGACGGTACCGTTGAAAAGATCTTCACCGACTTCGGCGAAACCTACGTTAAACCCGAATAATTAATATTTAAAAAAGGTATAGCGGCTCCGCATCTTTTTCCGCGGAGCTGCTTTTCGCCTTGAAAGTATAAATAAGGAAACAGATTAAATGAGTTGGTTTGAAAAACTGAACGAAACCTTCATAGAGGGCGACCGCTATAAATGGCTGCTTGAAGGTTTTTTAAATACTTTAATAATCACATTCGGCGCACTTATTATCGGTGTTATAATCGGCACTGTTATTGCCGTTGCCAAGTATTTCTGCGAAGGCAATAAAAAACTGCGCTTTGTGAACTGGATTTGCGACTTTTACACCACCGTTATTCGCGGTATTCCCATTACCGTTCTTCTTCTTGTGTTTTTCTACATAATTCTTGTTGCAGCCGACGGTGTTACGGTTGCCATAATCGCATTCGGTATAAATTCGGGCGCATACATGGCGGAACTTATACGAAGCGGTATCAACGCGGTTGATAAAGGACAAATGGAAGCCGCAAGAAGCCTTGGCATGTCCAAAGGTCAGGCGATGAGAAAGATAATTTTCCCTCAGGCGATAAAAAACATTCTTCCTGCTATCGGTAACGAATGTATCGCACTTTTGAAGGAAACTTCGGTTGCGGGTTACGTTGCTATTGTCGATCTTACCCGTGCGGCAACTAACATAAGAAACAAAACATTTGATGCGGTCAATCCGATAATCATGCTTGCATTGGTTTACCTTGTGCTTGTTGTTATTATGACAAAACTCCTTGCCGTACTTGAAAAAAGACTTCGCAAAAGCGACGGGAGGTAATTGATAATGGCTAACGAAACTATAATCAGTGTAAAAAATCTCGAAAAGAAATTCGACAACAACGCCGTTCTTAAAGGCGTTACAGTTGATATCAATAAGGGCGATGTGGTATGTGTTATCGGCGCTTCGGGCTCGGGCAAATCGACGTTTTTGCGTTGCCTTAATATGCTCGAACTTCCTACCGGCGGCAGTATTATGTTCGAGGGAGATGACTTGACCAACGAAAAGGTCGACCTTAACCTCCACCGTCAAAAAATGGGCATGGTGTTCCAACAGTTTAATCTGTTCCCCCACATGACTATACTCGAAAACCTTACCTGCGCTCCGATAATGCTTAAAAAGGTAAGTAAAGAACAGGCGGAAAAGAAGGCAAACGAACTTCTTGCTCGTGTCGGTCTTGCCGACAGGGCAGATTCCTACCCGAACCAACTTTCGGGCGGTCAAAAGCAACGTGTTGCCATTGTTCGTGCGCTTTGCATGGAACCCAACGTTATGCTGTTTGACGAACCGACGAGCGCACTCGACCCAGAAATGGTAGGCGAAGTTCTTGACGTTATGCGCGAACTTGCAAGCGAGGGCATGACGATGGTCGTGGTAACTCACGAAATGGGATTCGCCCGTGAAGTTTCTAACCGAGTGTTGTTCCTTGATGACGGAGTTATCGCTGAGCAGGGCTCTCCTGACGAAGTTTTCGGTTCGCCCAAGTGTGAGCGTCTTAAGAGTTTCCTCGCGAAAGTTTTATAATAAAGTATTATAGGAGAAAGGCTATGCTTAAAGGCAAAAGTTTTCTTAAACTTCTTGATTTTACGCCTGACGAAATAAAAGGGCTTATAGATTTTGCTATTGAACTTAAAGCAAAGAAAAAGGCGGGCATACCCCACCGTCTTTGCGAGGGCAAAAATATTGCGCTTGTTTTCGAAAAGACGAGCACCCGTACCCGTTGCGCTTTTGAAGTTGCAGGCGCAGACCTCGGTATGCATCCCGTTTATCTCGACCCGTCGGGATCTCAGATAGGCAAAAAGGAAAGTATTGCAGACACCGCGCGTGTGCTGGGAAGAATGTTCGACGGTATCGAATACCGCGGATTCGGACAGGAAATCGTTGAGGAACTTGCAAAATACGCCGGCGTTCCCGTTTGGAACGGTTTGACTAACGAGTTCCACCCTACGCAAATTCTTGCCGACTTTATGACGATTATCGAACATTTCGGTACTCTTTCGGGCAAAAAACTTGTTTACATGGGCGACGCTCGTTACAACATGGGCAACTCGCTTATGGTAGGCTGTGCGAAAATGGGTATGCATTTTGTTGCGTGTACCAAGAAAAAGTATTTTCCGAATGACGAACTCATCGCCGAATGTCAAAAAATCGCTTCCGAAACAGGTGCGATACTTGAATTTATCGAAGACCCCGTTGTTGCTACCAAGAACGCAGACGTTATTTATACCGACGTTTGGGTTTCTATGGGTGAGCCCGATGAGGTCTGGGAAGAAAGAATCCGCGAACTTACCCCCTACCGCGTAACTATGGAAATAATGGATAATGCAGGTCCGCAATGTAAATTCATGCATTGCCTTCCCGCATTCCACGACCTCGGAACGGCGGTCGGCAGGGAAATCAATAAGAAGTTCGGCATAGATTGCATGGAAGTTACTCATGAGGTTATCGAAAGCGAACGCAGTATCGTGTTCGATGAAGCCGAAAACCGCATGCACACAATAAAAGCGGTCATGGCATCGACGCTGTAAAATACAACCTAAAAACACTCGGTTCTCAATCGGGTGTTTTTTTATTTGATATTGACTTTTTATCCCCCTTTTTATTATAATATTAGTGTAGTAAAGTTCATTCGTTAGGAGGATCGTTATGAAAAAGTTTCTGTTTATGCTTCTTGCTGTTTTTTTGTTGTTTTCGGGATGCATTACCGAACAAAATGAAAGTTCAGACACTTCTTCCGACGAGGAAGTCAAAATAACCGACCGAGCGTTAGCGTTGATAGAGGAAGAAAAGTTCTATGATGCGTATAAACTTCTCTATAACAACCGAAGCGACGAAGATGCACGGAAGATGCTTGACGATTTTACCGTTGTGTATACCGAGGGGAAAGGGAGAAGTTATACTCTGTATAACCACACCCAAACCGAAGAATACAACGAACACGGCGATATAACGCGCCAATTTCTCGGAACGGTATATTTGGGATACGATTATCAGCTTGATTATTCTTTTGAATACACCTATGACGGCGACGGCAAAAAACTCACCTGCAACCACACAGAAGCAGGTGACGATGCGCCTGATCTTATGACAAGATATATCTACGATGAGCGCGGTAATCTTATAAAAAAAGAAGAAGAGCGTATTCCCGCCTTCGAAAATGAAACCGAAAACGTCATTTCTTACGACGAATACAAGTACGATGAGAACGATAATCTTATATATGAAGCATCGGTTTCATCTCCCGAAGGTATTGACTGCTATTACCGATACACCTACGACGAAAACGGCAGAAAAAAGACCCAGACCTTTTATAACACCGAAAGCAATAATTACGTTAAAGAATTCAGCTATAACGACAACGGTATTGTGATAAAGGAAGTCGAAACTCGGAAAACCTTTGTCCGCACGACCGATTATACCCTCAACGAATACGGCGACGTAATAAAAATCGAATACTCATTAGATTCTATTCCGAACAAGGTTCCGTACGAAGAACACGTCTTTTCGTACACATACGATGATGAGGGAAGAATAATCAAAAAGGTTACCGATTGGCCCAACGGCGAAACGACTACCGAAGAATATATTTACAACGAATACGGTGACGTTACCAAAAAAACCGAGACCAATACCCAAGGTACAACTTCGATCACCGATACCGAATACGTTTACGAAAACGGTATTATGGTTAAGAAAACCACAACCTGCAACGAATACAGCGAATCAAAAGTGGTTTATGAATACGATTCTCACGGAAGCAAGATACACGAGGAGTCTAAAAGCGTATCGAGAGATTACGAATACACATACGACGAGCTCGGCAGAGTTGCAACTATGCTTCGGAATTTTGATGCGAAGCAGATGTTTGAATACACCTACGACGAAAACGGCAACGAGATAAAGCGAGTCAGTTACGTACCCGGCGTCCCCGATATCAAGAACACTATCGAGCAGATTTTTGACGAAAACGGTAACGTTTTGCAGATCGTCGAGAGTATCGACAACGGAAGATCCGTTTATACCACCAAGCATACATACGACGAGAGAGGCAATATGCTTACTAATTTCAAGGTGGACAAAAATAGTGAGACGCAAACCGACCTGGTTTACAGCTACGTTTACGACGAGGACGGTAAGATTCTTGAAAAAACGATCGAGGCAAGAGGAACCGGCAGCAAAAACCGTTACGTTTACGAATATGATGAAAACGGCAATAAGATAAAGGAAGAACTTTATCTAGGGGACAACAAGTTGGAAAGCACGACCACGCGAAGCTACGACGAAGAAAACCGCGTTATCAAAATTGTCATCGACTACGCCGCCGATGGCAAACTTTCCACCGTTTACGAATACGAGTACGACGAATGCGGAAATGTGATTTACGAATTTCGTCAGAATGAGCAATTCTCGGGCGATGCGGGAGTATTTGTATACGAATTCTCGGATTACGAATATTACTATACTCCCAACAGATAATCACCGAGCCAACCGCGGACTAACAAAACCGCGGTTGTTTTTATGCTATTGCACGAAAAAAGAAAGACGGTTTTGTGCATTGCAACGAAAAAACGATTGCTGACGAATTTATTTTTAATATCGTTGACAAAAGGTGGGTTTTTGTGGTATGATTAGAATCCCGACTGAATGCGAGATTTTTTATTTGGAGGACTGTTTATGAAGTCTATTAAACATATCATGGCGCTTTGTTTATCGCTCGTGATGCTCTTTTCGATTGTTGTTGCTTCGGGCGTAACAACCGCGTCTGCGCTTGCGGGTGCAGGCATACAGAAGACAAGTTTCCGTTCTTACGGTATTGACATTTCCTATTGGAATGCAGCCGTCGGAAGCGGTCTTGACTTTTCGCGCGTGAATTTTGCAGAATTGAAGGCTGACGGCTGTCAGTTTGTCATTCTTCGTATCGGTTACGAAGCAAGTGCTTCCCGTCAAGACACCATAGACGACACGTTTATCGAATATTATAAGCGTGCACGTGCCGCAGGCATGCCTATGGGTGTATACTTCTACGCACTTACTACCACAAAAGCCGGCGCAGCTGCCGATGCAAAATGGGTAATTGACGTTATCGAAAAAAATAACATGTATTTCGAATATCCTATTTATTACGATTTGGAAACCTCGGAACACGTAGCACTCGGCAGTTCCGCAATGGAACAACTTTGCCTTGGCTGGTGCGAAACCTTGGAAGCAGCAGGTTATTTCCCCGGCATCTACGGCGGCGGATCTCAGGTTATTGATAAACTTTCCAGTTCCTTCAAATCCAAATATGACCTTTGGTATCCTCGTTATAAATCCAATTACGAAGGAAACCAACACGCTGCTAACGCTTACGACTTCAGTGACTACTGCGGTATGTGGCAGCATGCTATTTTCGGCTACTATGACGGATTGGCAACCAGTTCTGTTGACATGAACGTTTGCTATAAGGATTATCCTGCTATAATGAAGCAGTATGGCTACAACAACTGCGTGCCTGACAAGCCCGAATTTGAAGGCAACAACGTTGCACTTAATAAAAATTACGAAGCAACCACTTACGGCTCGTACACCGCAAACCTTACCGACGGCAAGGCTGCGAAAAATATGTCTTACGACGGCAACTGGTTTTCGTTCTACCACAATCCTTCTGCTACCGTTACTAACGCGCCCAACAAAGTGGGTACTGTTGTAATCAATCTCAACGGCAGGTACGATATTAACGGCATTATCGTTAACTCGGTTCAGAACGAAACATCGGGTGTAGGCCGCGCCGCTTCTGTTAAAGCATATCTTTCCAAAGACGGCACAAACTGGGGTTCGGCAACCGCACTTACCGTTCCCGGCAGTGCCGCAAAAGATGTTGCTTTCTACATCAAGGGCGCTGTTGACGGTACCGCATCTTACGTAAAACTCGAATTCGCACTTAGTTCAACTTACTTGTTCATTAACGAAATCGAAGTTTACGGTACAGTTGCTACCGGCGGCGATGATTCCGACAATAATCAGGGCGGTTCTTCCGATAACAATTCGGGTGGCTCTAACGATGATATTCCCGAAACCGATAGCCTTGTATTTGGCAAACAATACACCTCTCTCACCGCCCCCAACAGAGATAACTTCTTGGACGACGGACAGATATTGACCGACGGCAGAAAAGGTCAAACTAACGTTAACCAAACCGGCGTGTACTCCGGTTGGAAGGCTCCCGACGGAACAAAGAACTTCTCTATTGAACTCCTCTTTGACCTTGGCTCTGCAAAGAAATCCGATACCTATATGGCATATATGGTAGGCGGTAATTGGGGCATCGCGCTTCCCAAAGATTCGATTTCTATAGACGTTTATGCTTCCGACAACGAAAGAATTGGTTTCGACCTTGTAGCATCTGCATCTCTTGGCTCTGCAGTTCGCACCAACGGTACCGGCGTATATGACGAAACTTGGAGCACTTATACAATAACCGCTGTTGCAGACAAAGCAGTTACCGCGCGTTATGTGAAGTTGGTAATCAACTATAATGAAGTTGCGGACAGAGAATCTCACATCTGGCTCGATGAAGTAGAAATATTCAACTACAAACTTGGAGACGACAACGATAACGGTGGCGACAACGGTGGCGACAACGGCGGAAATGACGATGACAATACAGACGCTAAACTCGGCGACGTAGATTTCGACGGCGACGTTGATGCGGCTGACTACGTTCTCGTAAAACGTGCAGTTTTGAAGAACTACACTCTTAACGACGAACAGATCGACGTTGCAGATATCGACGCTGACGGCGACATTGACGCAGCCGACTACGTTCTCGTTAAGAGAATCGTACTTGGCACTTATAACGCATAACAATTAACTACAAATTTAAAAACCTGCTTTGTTAAAAACGAAGCAGGTTTTTGATTTTTGTTGAATCTGTGTCGAAAATTCTCTCATGACAAAAAAACAAACCCCACAAAAGTGAGGTTTGTTTCCGTTGGTGACCCGTAGGGGAGTCGCCCGACTGCGGTCAAGCACCCCACGAAATTATATTTCGCGGGGACCCCGCGGAGCGGTGGCGAGTTCTGACATGCCCCCGGCATGTCATTCATTCCTCGCCCTTCGACTCCCCATTTCAAGACAAATAAAAAAACAAACCCCACAAAGTGAGGTTTGTTTCCGTTGGTGACCCGTAGGGGAGTCGAACCCCTGTCTTCGCCGTGAGAGGGCGACGTCTTGACCACTTGACTAACAGGCCGTACAATGTAATATATCACATCTCCTTTTGTTTGTCAATATTTCTTTTACCATATTTCTGCGCCTTGTGTTTTAAACTGCATATACTGTTATCGAGGAACGCAAACGCGTTTCTTGATGAAAAAACTTGAAAGGAAAAGATATATGGAACCGAAAGAATACGGTCTTTATTGCATGGATATGGCACCCAATATGCCCGAAATGCCTCAAGAAAGCAGTTTTCCAGCAAAAATTTCACTTGCAATGATGTACGTGCCGTACCAACGCTTCGAAAAACTCTATGACGAAGAAAAAGCGCTTGTGCGCGGTACTCTTTTCGAAGAACTTGACCTGCCTTTCTACGGTGGAAAGAGAGGTGGCGCACGATGATGAATAACAATAATAACAGACGCGAATCTCTTATGAGAAAGATTCAGATGTATGCGTTTACTGCGCATGAATGTGCGCTGTACCTTGATTGCCACCCCGAAAACCAACAGGCGCTTAATAAACACGCCCGTGCTATAAAGTCGATGAAAGAGGCCGTCGAGCAATACGAGGGTCTTTACGGGCCGTTAACCAAAGAAGCCGCAGGCGGCGGAAATCATTGGAATTGGGTCAAGGGTAAGTGGCCTTGGCAGAATCAGGAGGATTAACGATGTGGACTTATGATAAAAAACTTCAATACCCCGTGAATATCAAAAACCCCAACCCTGCCTTGGCGAAACTCATTATCACCCAGTTTGGCGGCCCCGACGGAGAACTCGGCGCGGCGATGAGATATCTTTCTCAACGTTACAGTATGCCCTATAACGAAGCGATCGGCATTCTAACCGACATCGGTACGGAAGAACTGGCGCACATGGAAATGATATGCACTATCGTTTACCAACTCACGCGCAACCTTACTCCCGAGCAGATAAAAGAAGGCGGGTTCGACGCATATTTTGTTGACCACACTACCGGACTTTATCCTGTTGCGGCAAGTGGAGTGCCTTGGTCGGCTATGACTATCCAGTCGACGGGCGACCCGATTGCCGACCTTTCTGAGGACCTTGCAGCAGAGCAGAAAGCAAGAAAAACCTATGATAACATTCTACGTTTCTGTGATGACCGTGATGTTGCAGATCCTATACACTTCCTCCGCGAACGCGAAATCGTGCACTTTCAACGATTCGGCGATGCGCTTCGTATCGTACAGGATAATTTGGATTATAAGAACTTTTACGCTTATAACCCGTCGTTTGATAAGAGATAAACGGCATAAACAAAAGGGGACTTCAACCGAAGTCCCTTTTTAAAATAATTCAAGTTGTCTTGAACCATTATTTGTATTTTTCCAAAATATAATGGTTTTCTTTATCTAATTCCTTAATTCCGTTTTTGTAATCGTATCCAAATTTACGATAAAACTCTACTGCCGTTATTGAAGAAGGAATTTCAATTCTGTTTGCTCGTATATAAAATTCATCTTGTTCCAAGGTTTGCATAATAAGTTTGCCAATGCCGTTTCCGTGCAATTCGGGCAACACGAATATTGTCAACAAAATACTTTCGGTATCACTGCCCCAAAAACTTGAAATAGAGCCAACGCCAACAACTTGTCTGTGATATTCGAATACATACATATGTGCGTAACTGGCAATTCTTTTGATTTTTTCGGAATCATAAGTTTTCGCCACTTCTTGCATTATTTCCATACCGTAATCTTTGCTGTTAACTTCTAAAAAATTGCGTACAATCAGTTTTTGTACTGCCTCGGCGTCTTTTTCTTCAAATCTGCGAATATTTATGTTTGATTTTATATTGTTCATTTTCTCACCATTTCATATGATATGTTTTTAATACATTATATCATATTATGCTTTATTATCAAGTGGTTGTGAGTTGTTGTTTGAGTCAGCAAGAACGGCGATGCGCTCCGTATTGTTCAGGATAACCTTGACTACAAGAACTTTTACGCTTATAACCCGTCGTTTGATAAACGCTGACGCTTTCGACACAAAATGCAAGCATTTTGGTCGGTTTTTGGATGCCCGTTCGCTCGCGCCTCGCTCACCGCTCGCGGACATCATAGGTATAAAAATCCACGCACATGTCGCGGATTTTTATAAGAAATTCATTGTAAAAAGGGACTTCGGTTGAAGTCCCTTTTGATTGCTGATAAAATCAGAATTCGCAAACCACGGTGTGAACGCTGCCCTCGGGGAAAATAGGCGCGATACAGCCGTCGATAGCGTTGCCGTCAACGATAAGCTTGTAGCTGCCGGTGCGCTTGAAGCTGATATTGTAGGTCGCACCTCTGTAAACGCGGGATACGGTCGCCTCGTTCCAAGCGGAAGGCAGGCAAGGCTTAATCTTAAGACCGGTCCACTCGCCGCCTACACCAAGCATAAACTCGGTAATGTCGCGGTAGATCCAACCTGCGGTGCCGGTTATCCAGGAATAGAAGGAGAAACCGGGACGGTTAGGCTCCTGCGGGCCTAAATACATATTGGTAACAACGTAGGGCTCAACACCCGAGTTGTCGTTCTTGGGATTATCGTAGCTGATAAGCTTGAGCGTTTCGTATGCAAGGTCTGCCTTGCCGAGTTTACAGTCGGCGGCAATCTTAAATGCAACGCCGTGGTTGTAAACCGAGCCGTTCTCGTATCCGCCCGGAATGAAGTACGCCATACGTCCGATATGCTCGTCTTTTTTGCTGTAAGGCGGCTCGCACTGAACGTAACCGAAGTCGCACTTAAGCTTATCCTCAACCGTCTGCATAACCTTGTTAAGTCCCTCTTTGTCGAGCATATCTGCAAGAACTGCCCAAGCCTGGGCATCGTGGTAGGTCTGTCCCTCGACGTTGGTTTTGGAGCCGACGAGCTCGTCCCAGTCGGTAATACCGTAGATGAACTGGTCGCCCTCAAACGCATTCTCGAGAATAGCCGCCTTAAGAACTGCCTGTTCCGCTTTGATATTGGCGATAAGGTCGTCCTTGCCGCCCGCGATCTCACAAATACGGCAGAACTCGGTAATTGCCTTAACGGTAGCGATACTCAACCAAGCGCTTTCGCCCTTTTGCTGATAGCCGGTGTTGTTGGTAGAGTCGTTCCAGTCGCCGCCGCCCCAGAGAACCATATTTCT
>JAZRUR010000003.1:0-10460 GCA_045652625.1 Eubacteriales bacterium
CGCCGAACTGCGCTTTACCGCCCAAAGGCTGCTGTGTAACGAGCGAGTAAGGACCGGTAGAACGTGCGTGAATCTTATCGTCAACAAGGTGGTGAAGTTTAAGGAAGTACATATAACCAACGGTAACGGGGTTATCGAAGGGTTGACCGGTACGTCCGTCGTAAAGAACGGTCTTACCGTCAACAACTTTAACCATGTTTTCCTTACGCATGGAGTCAAACTCGTCTTTATTTTCGCTGATCCATTCGCGGGTGAGTTTTTCAACACGTTTATCACCTGTTTCGGGGTCAACGATTTCTTTATAGAGTGCTTTACCTTCTACCGTTTCATCATCGCGCAAGTCGCGGTAGAGGTTAGCCTGACTTAGACATTCTTCGATATCTTTTTCGTTTGCGCCGTCGAATACGGGAGTCATAACCTTCCAACCGAGCGCCTTTGCGGCACGGCCAAGGTGAACTTCAAGTACCTGACCGATGTTCATACGGGAAGGAACGCCCAACGGGTTAAGAACGATATCAAGCGGAGTACCGTCGGGGAGGAAGGGCATATCTTCGCTCGGAAGTATGCGGGAAATAACACCCTTGTTACCGTGACGACCTGCCATCTTATCGCCGACAGAGATCTTTCTCTTCTGTGCGATATAAACTCTTGCAACCTTAATTACGCCGGGAGCAAGAATATCGCAATCATCGCGCGAGAATACCTGAACGTCAACAACTATACCCGATTCGCCGTGAGGCAATTTGAGCGAAGTATCTCTTACTTCACGTGCTTTTTCACCGAAAATAGCACGGAGCAAGCGTTCTTCTGCGGTAAGTTCGGTTTCGCCCTTGGGAGTAACCTTACCTACGAGAATGTCGCCCGAATGAACTTCCGCACCGATACGGACGATACCGTCTGCATCAAGGTCGCGAAGTGCATCTTCGCCTACGTTGGGGAGTTCTCTTGTTATTTCTTCCGGACCGAGTTTTGTATCTCTCGATTCGCAATAATATTCTTCTATATGGATAGAAGTGTAAACGTCATCTCTAACCAAACGCTCGTTAAGGAGTACAGCATCCTCGTAGTTGTAACCTTCCCAAGTCATGAAGCCGATAAGAACGTTCTTACCGAGTGCAACTTCGCCGTTATCGGTAGCAGGACCGTCAGCGATAATATCACCGGCAACAACTCTTTCGCCCTTCTTAACAACGGGACGTTGGTTTACACAAGTGCCCTGGTTGGAGCGCTTAAATTTAATAAGGTTATATACGTCTGTACCGCCGTTATCCTTACGGACAACAACGCTGTTAGAGGAAACGCTTTCAACGATACCGTCATTACGGCAGAGCACAAGAACGCCGCTGTCGTAAGCCGCCTTGAATTCCATACCGGTACCGATAACGGGCGCTTCGGTAATCATAAGGGGAACGGCCTGCTTCTGCATGTTCGAACCCATGAGCGCACGGGTGTTATCGTCGTTTTCAAGGAAGGGGATCATCGAAGTTGCAACCGAAACGACCATCTTGGGCGAAACGTCCATAAGGTCGATCTTAGATGCCTCGAATTCGAGAATTTCATCTCTGTGACGAGCAACTATCTTGCGGTTGAGGAAGCAACCGTTTTCATCAATAGGCTCGTTAGCGGTAGCAACAATATATTCGTCTTCGACATCGGCGGAGAGATATACTACTTCCTTGGTTACGATGCCGTTTTTAACAACACGGTAAGGTGCTTCGATAAATCCAAACTTGTTTACCTTTGCGTAGGTAGCAAGAGAGGAAATAAGACCGATGTTAGGACCTTCAGGGGTTTCGATAGGACACATTCTGCCGTAGTGGGTGTAGTGAACGTCACGAACCTCGAAAGATGCTCTATCGCGCGAAAGACCGCCGGGACCGAGAGCCGAAAGTCTTCTCTTATGGGTAAGTTCAGCCAAGGGGTTGGCTTGGTCCATAAACTGAGAAAGCGGGCTGGAACCGAAGAAATCGCGGATAGCGGAAACTATCGGGCGGATATTGATAAGCGATTGCGGAGTAACGGTATCTATATCCTGTGTGGTCATCTTTTCCTTAACGATCTTGTCCATACGGGAGAAACCGATACGGAGTTGGTTAAGCAAAAGTTCGCCTACCGAACGCAAACGGCGGTTGCCGAGATGGTCGATATCGTCGGTTTTGCCGACGCCGTGATAAAGACAGATGATATAGTTAACCGAAGCAAGAATATCTTCGATAGTGATATGTTTGGGTATAAGTTCGTCATGAGCCTTTGCACAAGCCTTTGCAAATGCTTCTGCATCGGAAATGCCGACTTCACCGATGATTCTCATAAGAGGATCAATAGCAACATATTCACCAAGACCGAGAATTTCGTCCGAAATGCCGGTAACAGCAGAAGCATCTACCATACGGTTGGTAAATACCTTAACTTCAACCAACTTTTCGTCTTCTTCTACGTTAAGCCAAACTTCGCAAACACCTGCACGCTCGATAGCCTCGGCTTCGGAACGCGAAAGTTTTCTTCCCGCTTCGTAAATAACCTCGCCGGTTATGGGAGAAACGGCATCACGCGAAAGGGTTTGACCTACAATACGCTTAGCGAGTGCAAGTTTCTTATTGAATTTATATCTGCCGACAGTAGAAATGTCGTATCTCTTTTCATCGAAGAAAAGATTATTAATAAGAATCTGTGCGCTTTCGACGATAGGAGGATCGCCGGGACGCAATTTGCGGTAGATTTCTTTAAGTGCTTCATCAACAGGATTGGTCATACCGCCGGACTGGATTACACGGTCAACCTCCTGAAGCATGGTATCCTTTTCGAAAGTTGCTTTAAGAAGCGTTTCGTCGCCGAACTTCTCAAGGATAGCCTCGTTAGTTCCCAAGCCGAATGCACGAAGCAAAACGGTTATGGGAATCTTACGGTTTTTATCAATACGTACATAAAATACGTCCGAATTATCGGTTTCGTATTCAAGCCACGCACCGCGATAAGGGATAACGGTTGCAGTAAGAAGATGTCTTCCGGACTTATCGTCGATTGCATCGTAATAGATGCCCGGCGAACGGACGACCTGAGAAACAACGACACGTTCTGCGCCGTTGATAATAAATGTACCGCTGTCCGTCATAAGCGGGAAATCGCCCATATAGATTTCCTGCTCCTTAACCTCGTTGGTGATCTTGTTCGTAAGACGTACAGTCACCTTAAAAGGAGTAGCGTAATTGAGGTCGCGGTCCTTGCATTCCTCAATAGTGTACTTAGGGGCTTCATCGAGAGAATAATCGACAAACTCAATAATAAGGTTGCCCGAATAATCTGCCATTGGGGAAATATCCCTTAGCACATCCCCGATATCCTTTTCAACAAAATCTTTGAAGGACTTCTTTTGTACTTCAATAAGATTGGGGATCTCGAGAACCTCATCGTTCTTGGAAAAAGACATTCTGAGGGTTTTTCCGAGAAGTCGTTCTTTCACCATTTCAACCAATCACTCCATTCATTTTCTCCGCCGCATAACGGGCGGGAATATCCACGGTGTTTGCTCTCCGGTGCGAAAAAAACGCAGTTTTTGCGGTTTACATAACAGCATCAACGGCATATCTTCCGCATTATAATGCAGTTTATAACTATAACACCGTTTTTTGTATTTGTCAAGAGATTTTTACTTAATTTCTTATGAAATTTCACAAATTTCCGTTATATTTTTGATTTTTTCGAAAGATTGACATTTTATGAGCCCTATTATATAATATTTAATGTAAAAAATTTGTCCGACGATGTAGTTTACAAAAACGGAGGTTTTATATGCCGCGTTCTGCGAACCAAAAGAAAAAACTTTCGATACTGCGTTCGGTTCTTCTCGAGCGTAGTGACGAAATGCACCCTCTTACAATGAAAGACCTCATAGACGCTCTTAACGCACATGGCATATCTGCCGAACGTAAAAGTATATATAACGATATCGAAACGTTACGGGAGTTGGGTTTGGATATCTGCACCGTACGCGGAAGAACAACGGGGTACTTTATCGGAAGCCGCGATTTTGAACTTCCCGAACTAAAAATGCTTGTCGATGCCGTACGCGCATCGAAGTTCATAACCGAAAAGAAAAGCGCACGACTTATTAAGAAACTTGCTTCTCTTGCCAACGTACACGACCGCAAGGCATTAAACCGTGCCGTTTTTGTTTCGAACCGTGTTAAAACCGAAAACGAAAACATATATTATACCGTCGACGCTATCCATGAGGCTATGGAAAACAACCTCAACATAAGTTTCCAATACTTTTATTGGACTTCCGACAAACAAAAAGAATTGCGTCGAAACGGCGAAAGATACAATATCAGCCCTTGGTCACTCGTTTGGGACGACAGTAACTATTACCTTATAGGATACGATACCGAATCGAGAGAAATCCGTCATTACCGTGTTGACAAAATGCTTAAGGTTAAAATTTCCGAAACCGAAAGATGCGGCGAATCGGAATTTAAAAAGTACGACATAACTTCCTATTCAGGTGCGGTATTCGGCATGTTCGGTGGAAAGCCCGAACGCGTTACCCTCTCGTGCGCCAACCGCGTGGCAAACGTTATGCTCGACCGATTCGGAAGCGACATTGCCATAATCAAAGACGGCGACGACCGTTTTCGCATAACCGTCAATATTGTTCCAAGCCCTGTATTCTTAGGTTGGGTGATAAGTTTCGACGGCGAAGTGAAGATCGTATCGCCGGAACACGTCGCAAAGGAAATGGAAGGACTGCTCGGCAGAAAATGAGAAAGATCCAAAATTTAAAAGTAAAGATAATCGTTACTGTCATATACCTTGCATACATATTTTTACGTTGGTGTACCGTCGGCATCAAGTGCATCTTCGCGCTTGTGTTTGCTATCCCCTGCCCTTTTTGCGGTATGACAAGAGCATTCGTTTCGGCATTAAGGCTTGATTTTTCTGCCGCGTTCGGATTTCACGCAATGTTTTGGTCGCTTCCGATACTTTATCTTCTGTTTCTGTACGACGGCAAAATTTTCGTAAATAAATACGCAAATATTTCGGTTTGGACCCTAATGACGGCAGGGTTTCTTGCCAACTGGATCATCCATATATAACAATGTCGAAATATGTCATATTTTCTTGACAAACTGTTAACAATATGATATCATTGTAACACGGTGTTTCGTATTGCACCGTGAAAACTAAATATGAGGTGTTTATTATGTATTGCAAACAGTGCGGCGAACAGATGAACGATAATCAGGCCATCTGTCTTAAGTGCGGTGTTAAGACCGGCGAAGGTAACAACTACTGCGCTAACTGCGGCAACGCAGTCAATCCCGATGCCGAAGTATGCCTTTCCTGCGGCGTAGCCATTAAGAAGGGCAACGGCAACTACCTTAACGGTAAAGACAAAATCGTTATGGCTATAGTATGCTTCTTCCTCGGCGGTCTTGGTATCCACAACTTTATGTTGGGCGAAACCAAGAAGGGCGTTTTCAGAATCATCATGTCTATACTTTGCGGTCTTGGCGGTATCTTCGCGCTTATCGACTTCGTAAAGATCCTTATGGATACCTACGTTGTTGATCCCAACAAACTCGTTTAATACTTTACTTACAGTAACAAAAAAGCCTTTTAAAAGCCTTTTTTGTTTTTAACATTAAGGTTATATTTATGCCGTGTATACCAAAAAGAACAGAAGAACTTTAAGTACTATAATTGCAACACATTTTGCCTTGACAAACAGGGATATATATAATAAAATTAATGACGATAAGTTATTAGGAGGACAATATTATGAACTATATCATACCTGTTGAAAAGGAAATCGACTTTTCCCGTGCCGAAAAGGCAATGATATCTACCTACAAATGGACAGAAGGCTATGCTCCCGAAGCGTATGCACAACTCATGTACGTAGAAGGCAGAGGTTTTGCTTTGCGCATGACCGCAATGGAAGCAAACCCCAAGGCTACTTATACCAAATTCGACGAACCTGTTTATAAAGACAGTTGTCTTGAATTCTTTGTAAGTTTCAATAGCGCAAACGAAAAATACATGAACTTCGAAATGAACGCAAACGGCGCGTTCCTTGCCGCTGTTCGTACCGACCGCCAAAACAAGAAATCCATCAAGATGCTTGCTCCACTTCCTAAGGTAAAGGCATCGCGCGATGAAAACAGTTGGACTGTTGAAGTTTTCTTCTCCAACGACTTTATCGGTAAGACTTTCGGCAAGTTCTCGTTTAAGCGCGGCGAAAGTTTCAAGGGCAACTTCTATAAGTGCGGCGATGAAACCGAAATACCTCATTTCGGCATGTGGAATCCTATTGATTTGGAAAACGCTGACTTCCACCGTCCCGAATTCTTCGGCACACTTACTATCGAAGAATAATCAAATACATTTTTCACACTTCCCTCCTTCATTACATAATCTTTAAGTAGTGAAGGGAGGCATTGCAATGGGCTGCTTTGATTCGTTCTTCGGCAACAATAATTGCTGGATCATCATTCTGATCGCGGTTATCATCCTTTGCTGCTGCTGCGGCTAAAACAGATAATCATCAAAAACATAAGGGACTGTTTTTTACAGTCCCTTAGTTTTTATATAAATATTTTTTCCTTGCCAACTCCACTAAAGTATGCTATACTTATGATAGGTAAATAAACCATCTATGACGGTATTCAATCTCCAAATCAAACGCAAGATGAAATCGGCGCAAAACAAAAACACTTGGACATTACAAAATCAAATATACCTATTTGGTCCCCCAAAAAATATTTTATAACCGAGGTCTATATGAAAATCAGAAACAAATCCGTGCCATTTTTAGTGATTCTAATACTTTTACTAATAACGACATCTTCATGTACCAAGGCAAACGATAAATTTGATTATTATTCAAATGAAGAAAACTATATTGAAGTTACCGGAACAATAGATCATGTTGTCTTTGACGACGAAAATCAAACTCTGTACTTGGAATTTTCAAATTTATCTAAATCGCTCGATGACAATTGTTTCAAAATTGTTGGAGATAATTATTCTATTATAGTTGAAAACTTTAAGGAACATATCAAAGTTGGAGAAAGTGCAACTTTCGTTACCGCTCCCAAATATTTTGGAGATGGTTACGTAATGCCAATCGTATCTTTTTCACTTAATGACACCTGTTTGCTCGAATACGAAAACGGAATCTTGAATTTTCTTGCTTATTTAAAAAATAGTTGATAACATTTTTAGCCGCACTTTTTAATGCGGCTATTTTTATTTGGTTTTTTATTCATTAAAACCTACTATATTACGTTCGTAATAAAACAAATACTGTTGCGCGATCCCTGCAAAATCACCCAAAGTTTTCGGGTCGAATCCCTCGCCGTAGTATTTACCTATAACACGCTTGACCCAAACGTCAACAGGAAAAGCCTCGTAATATCCGAACCCGAAAAGTAACACACAGTTTGCTACCTTATCGCCAACGCCTTTTATCTTTTTAAGTTCGCAGAGCGCCGTATCGTATCCGCACGACATTACATATTCAAGCGATACCTCGTTAGATACCACCTTTTCCGCCGCGTCAATAATATATTTTGCACGAAATCCTGCCTTTATGGGGGCTAACCCCTCTATACCCGCACTTAAAATCTTCTCGGCTGTCGGGAACGAATAAAAGCCGTCATGCTCCTCGCCCAAGAGTACACAGAGCGACTCGATTATCTTCTTAATTCGCGGAATATTGTTGTTTTGCGAAATTATAAACGAAATAAGCGTTTCCCAAGGGTCTTGACGGAAAATGCGTATTCCCTTTCCTGCATCTGCCGCACGTACAATATTTTCGTCTGACGAAAAAGAACCTATGATCGCACCGTAATCGCGCGAGAGGTCGAAATAATCAAAGAAACTTTCTTTAAATGCTTTTTCGTCTATGTCCGCGAAAAACCAACCGTTTGTTTGTTTTTTTATATTAAGTTTTCGTCCGCATGCAAATAAATCGTATTCATCTTCCGACACCTTTGTAAAACGGAAACACTGGCCGCACTCGCATGAAACAAAAGGGTCGAAATTTAAGCATTCGCTTATTAACAGTCCGTTGTTTGTGTTTGTGAATTTCATAACATGTTCTCTTGTATTTTTAGGAAACTTATTATATAATAAATTAAATGATATTTAAGGAGAATGGATTTTGAAGGAACATATATACACTATTCCCGTAACAGAGGCGTTTTCCGAGCATAAAGACAGATGCCCGTTTTGTGCTCTGGCAGAAAAGTTAGAGCGCGATGAACTCGATATAATCCTCGGCGCTTCGATGATGGAACCCGACGTAAGAAGCGAAACAAACGAAAAAGGTTTCTGCGGTAAACATTATTCCAAAATGTTCGGCATGAAAAACCGCTTAGGTCTTGCGCTTATGCTCGAAAGCCACCTTGAATCGCTGAAAAAAGAAATAAAGACAGGTAACATCTTCTCGCGCGATATCGCCGCAAAGAGCGTAGAGCGTATAGAAAAACTCGAAAACAGTTGCTATGTGTGTGACAGAATAGAGGACAAGATTTCCAAGATGTTCACCACGGCGGCCTATCTTTTTGATGAAGAAAAAGATTTCAAAACCGATTTCAGTCAAGTGCGCTACTTCTGTCTGCCCCACTACCGCGAATATATGATTGCGGCAAAGCGTGTACTCGGTAAAGAAGGATATTCCGATTTGGTCAAAGCGGCAAACGAAAAAGTTACCGCCTACCTCGACAGTTTAAAAGACGACGTTTCGCTTTTCTGCAAGAAGTTCGACTACCGTTTCGACGACCTGCCTTGGGGCGAATCCAAAGACTCGGTCGAGCGCTCAATTAAGTTCCTAAACGGCGAAGAAACTATAAAATAACGTATAAGGTTTCCCGATTGTTTGGGAAACCTTTTTTGTTATGTATATTTTAAAAAATATGCATTTATCGAGTTGACATAATTCGTGTAATTTTTATCGTTACGTAACCGTCTTTTCCACGCCGTCCACATGGTTTTCCACATGTTTTGTGCGAATTTTGCTTGATTTTCGGTTATTCCTTGTGGAGCAATCCACATTTTCCACACAGTTTTCCACAAAAAGGGCGAAACATTATGTCATATACATTATCAAATTTACCGTGATTTTTTATATAAATAACGCTTAAAAACGTCACAAAATTTAATCAAAAAATCACACGCCTTTTGTCGCAAACGCATTAAGGCTCGTATCTCCGCGAACGCCTTTTAAATACTCAAAATATCCCTGCGAGGCTATCATCGCCGCGTTATCTCCGCAAAGTTTGAGAGGCGGCAAATAGAGTTTCGCGCCGAACTTTTCTGCCGTTTCCGAAACCGCGCGTCTTAAATGCGAATTGGCGGCAACGCCACCTGCAAGAACGATATTCATTGCACCCTCGCGCGAAAGCAAAAGTTCAAGACGGGTATTGATCGTGCGGATAAGCGCCGAAGTAAACGAAGCCGCAACGTCGGCACGAAATTCGTCGTCCATTTCCCTACCGCGCTGAAGCTCGGTATGCACCAAATTTATAACTGCGGTTTTCAAGCCCGAAAAGGTAAAGTCGTATTCCGCACCGTCTACACTTCCCGACGTGAATTTATATTTATTCGCATCGCCGACAGATGCAAGTTTATCCATCGCCGCACCGCCGGGATAAGGAAGTCCCAAAACTCTGGCGCATTTATCGAACGCCTCGCCTGCCGCATCGTCACGCGCACAGCCGATAAGCTCGTAATCTGTATAATCCTTAACTCGCATAAGCGAGGTATGTCCGCCCGAAACGACCAACGCCACAAACGGCGGTTTTAAATCCTCATGCACGAGATAGTTTGCCGCCACGTGTCCGCGTATATGATGTACGGGCACCAACGGTTTTCCCGTAGAAAAGGCAAGTCCCTTTGCAAACGAAAGTCCCGTAAGCAACGCGCCGATAAGTCCGGGTGCGTTCGTTACGGCAATCGCATCAATATCCTCTATCTTTGTTTCGGCTTGTAAAAGCGCGTTTTCGACAACACCGCAAATTGCCTCGGTGTGCGCTCTCGATGCTATTTCGGGTACAACACCGCCGTAAACAGCATGAATATCTATCTGCGAAGCGACTACGCTTGAAAGCAATTTTCTGCCGTCTTCAACGACAGATGCCGCCGTTTCGTCACAAGAGGACTCTATTCCGAGTATTTTCATATCTTTTTCTCCATTATCAGTGCATCTGTTCCGTTGTAAAAGCCTTTTCTTTTACCGACACAGACAAAACCGCATTTTTCGTAAAGCGAAATCGCCGATATGTTATCTTCGGCGACCTCAAGCGTTATATTTTCGCACTTATTTTTAACCGCGTGTTCAAAGAGCGAGTTCATCAATCCGTTTGCTATACCTTTTCTCCGATGATTCTTCGAAACGGCAACGTTCATAACCTGTCCCTCGAAAGCAATCATATACATCGATGCGATACCGCAAAGCG
>JAZRUR010000004.1:0-10778 GCA_045652625.1 Eubacteriales bacterium
ACGCGATTGATTCGTACGGCATATCCGACAGATACATTTCGAACACCGTCTTTTCGTAATCGGACAGCGTTTCGTACACCGTATCGTAAAGCAGTTTCGCGCGGACACCGTCGAGATGTACTTCCTCTGCCGAGGGCGCGGTTTCTTCGTCGAACACCGTTTCGGGCGTTACTACGGTTTTAGATGTTTGATTCGCATATTTTCTGACACCGCTGATTATGCTGTTTCTCACACACAGAGATGCATACGTTGCAAACGAAGCAGACTTGCCGTCATAACTTCGCACGGCTTTTAGCAGACCGATTAATCCCTCTTGAAACAAATCTTCGTAATTGGACGGATTCTTATCAATATGCTTTATATGGAAATCAAGTACACGCTTATATGATTTTGCTAATGTCTCAAACGCTTGTTCATCGCCGTTCTTCGCGGACGCGATTAGCGTTTCCTCAGTAACGGCCGGTTTCTCGCCGGACACGGCGGATTTCAACACGTTTGTTCCTCCGAGATTTTTGACAGCATCTTCCTCTGCCAAAACTCTTTTTATTATTATAAATTATACTCGTATCATGGCATTTGTCAAGATTTTTTTAAATTTCGTACATATTTTCATCACTTTGTACAAATTGTTAACAATTTTCGTCGATGATTGACTGTAATCTGCTTCTCAGTTCGGGCATTTTGCCGAAAATATCTTTAGCCAATGCTATCTGCGCTTTGGTCCTTATGAGGTTATGCTTAGGCATTTTGCACTTGAAATACAGGTCGCCGTTTAGATAATCGGTAAGGAAACGTGCCGCCAATTCAAGCGTTATTGACAACACGCCGTCAGGGAGAGTTTCTAATTCCCGCTCGGTCATTTCGCCTCTCACCTCGGACACAAAGCCCTCTGCGAACGCGTAATAATAGTCCAAATCGAGATACACCGCAGACGCATCGGTTGCATCTTCTCCGCCGGGGTTTGCCGCGAATCTGACCGCGTCGCCGAAGTCGTATGCCGCTAATCCGCACATTACGGTATCAAGGTCGATGACCGCGAGGTGTTTGCCCGTTTCTCTATCGAACATAACGTTATTACACTTTGTATCGTTATGGACGACTCGCAGGGGAAGTTCGCCCTTTTCGGCAAGTTCGCAAAGTACACACGCCTCTTTTTCCATAGAGAGAAGATATTCATACTCTTCCCTTACCTCGTCCATACGGTTTGCTTTATTTTCCGATGCCGCTTTTTTAAGGTCCTCGTAGCGTTTCTTTGTGTTATGAAAATCGGGGATACTTTCATAAAGCGTATCGGCAGGAAAGTCGAGCAGGTTTCTTTGGAAGTCGCCAAACGCAAGTCCCGTTTCGCGCAGGTGGGGTATATCCGCAAAATCTATACTTGTCGCGTTATAAACGCATGACATTACTCGCCAATGCTGTCCTTCGGGGGTTACGTGATAATAACTTCCGTCGTTCTTACGGTAATATTTCACAACTCTGCGGCGGATATCACTTTCGCCCTTTTCGCAAAGTTTTCGTTCTATATGGTCGGTGACTTTGCAGATATTTTCAGCAACCTTATTGGGATTTGAAAACACAAAATGGTTTATACGCTGAACTACATACTGACGTTTTACACCGTTGCTTTCTGTATAGATTATATGGGTATCGTTTATGTTGCCGCTACAGAGTGTCTTTACTGCTACGAGTTCACCCTTGAGATTGAACTCTTTTATTAAAGTTTTAAGAATCGGATAAAGTTCTTGAGTCATCATTGCTTTCACCCTTTTTCTAATATTTCAACTGCGGAGTAACAAAAATCTTGGATTTATATTTACTATACTTTGTCTATAAAATAATGAGGGTCTTCGCGGTATTTTTTATCTGCCTTTTCCCACATTGCTTTTGTTTCTACCAAATGACATTCGGCAGAAAGTATATTCCCTGTCTTTAATTCGTCTTGGTTTAACAGGTCTGCCAATCTTTCGTAGCGTTGCGCGACGCCTTGGAATCCATGCGCTCTGCATATTGTTTTATACGCATTTCCGTCTTTATCCGTTATGGTATACTCAAAATCGCCACCATAGAGATAGTCGGGCACACTCAATTCCTCAACTGCGTGCATCGACGTATTCGGGCGCATTCCGCAACCGATGAACAATATCTTTCCGCCTAATTTCATCAAGCGGTAAAACGGTGAATTTTCGCCGCACGGGGTATTATCTGATTTATGGCCCGAGGTTATATATTCGGCATTTTTGCCTATAGCACAGCAGGAGTGCGTCGGACACATACTGCGTACAACACCTATAACGTTAGTACGAAAATACTCGGGCAATGCGCCGATATTCGACGGGGTTTTATGATAATCGAAAACAGGATTGCTCGGGTTACAATGCATATAACTCAACGCAGGAAAAACGAGCGTTCCGTCTTTGCCCAATGCTAACATCAATCCGTCTATTACCTCTTTAGGGGTTACTTTTCCGAGCGAACGGAGTGAGGAGTGGACAAGCAAGGTATCGCCTTCGTTTATTCCGAGTTTTTTTGCATCGAATGCAACTTTTTTTGTAAGTTCGGTCATATTATCCCTCGGTTTTTAACAATACTACTTTTTTCGCGGAAACGGTTAATTTTCCGTCATAACTTTCATTATTATATATATCAATACATTTTTCTACATTTGTATGATATTCCGATTCCGACATATTTGCGATTATTATCAATTTCTTTTTGTCTTTTATACGGGTTATCTTTAAGACGCCGTCTGAAAGTGTTTCCGCTTTTAATTCTGTTGCGGCAAACAGGGTTTCCTTACGTCTTATTGCATTTATCTTTTTGAAATGGTCGCTATACGTGTCATCAAATCCCGACAACGGGAACGGGCGGCGATTGAACGGGTCGTGATACCCTTCAAGCGCGATTTCGTCGCCGTAATAGATACACGGCACACCGGGGAGTGATGCAAGAAGCGTGTATGCAGATTTTAAGAGTTCTTTCGTTTTCTCGCGTACCTCTTGTGGCATACGTTTTACGGCAAGGACAGCATTATCCTCGCCCATGTCGGGCTCACCGCCCAAAACGGTAGCAATACGCTCGGTATCGTGCGAACCGAGAAAGTTCATCACCGATGCCAATTTATGCGGCGGATAGTTTCTATACAACGTATTGAGCGTATCTGCCAAAAACTCGGCGTTGCCGTATTTGACAAAGTCTATTACTGCGTTTCTTATGGGATAGTTGGTTACAGAATCGAGTTGTGCACCGCGGAAGTAGCGTTTGCGTTCGTTATAGGCAATCTTATTCGATGCGTCTTCCCAAACCTCGCCTATGATTAGTGCATCGGGTTTATAACTCTTTATCGACTTAACTATACGGTCGAGAAAGTCGCTTTCCAATTCGTCTGCGACGTCCAAACGCCAACCGTCGATGCCCATTTGCATATATTTCGGTATCACCTGTTCGGTGACAAAACTTACATAACTTTCGCAACGAACCGTACGCGGAAGATTCTTTATCCCCCACCAACTTTCGTAACTGTTGGGGTATTCATGGAATTTAAACCACGAAAAGTAGGGTGAATCCTTCGACTGACACGCGCCGTTACCGTATTTTCCGTATGCATCGAAATAAATACTATCATCGCCGACGTGGTTGAACACGCCGTCAAGGATTACCTTAATTCCGTATTCGTGCGCTTTATCTACAAGCGTTTTAAGTCCGTCATCTCCGCCGAAGGATTTATCGACAGAGAGAAAGTTTGCGGTATCGTACTTATGGTTGGAATACGCCTCGAAAATCGGGTTTAGATATATACAGTTTACACCGAGCGACGACAAATAATCCATTCTGTCGGCAATACCGTACAAACTTCCGCCGAAGTGGGTATTATTCGGGAACGAATCTCCGCGTATTTCGGGATATTCGGGGATTCCGTTTTCCCAATCGTCGTTATATAAAGCGTCTTCACGGCGGACTGTTTCTCCCCCGCGAGAAAAGCGGTCAGGAAATATCTGATACATTACCCCGCCGTTTAGCCAAAGCGGACTTGTATACTTCTCGTCGTATATCAGTATTTGTGTTTCGTTTACGAAACGGGTTTCAAGATAGCAGTTATCCGAATCATCGAACGCGGTATAGTACCTAACACCGTTCGACACAAACTCGAAATGGCAGAAGTAAAGTCCGTCTGTCAGGTCGAGCGTGTCTTTTTCGATAACATAAACACATTCAAAGCCGTTCTCTTTGCTATCTGCCGCAACTTCTGTTCCGAGAATGACGCGCTCATCGTTGCCGATATAAAACCACGCGCCGTCGCACGTCGCATCGGTAACGCTGAGTCTTACTTCAACCCTTGCGCCTTTTTCGAACGCATGGCAGCCTATCGGGGCGGTATTTGAAGATATTTTAAAAATCGGTTTCATTACTTTATATGCACGGGCTTGATATGCCAGATATTTTCGGCATATTCGCGTATCGAGCGGTCTGCCGCGAAGAATCCCGAACCTGCGATATTCGCAACCGCCATTTTATTCCACTTCGTGCGGTCTTTATAATCGTTATACATCTGCTTACGCGCTTCGGCATAATAATCAAAATCCGCAAGGCACATAAACGGGTCGGACACGCCGAACGAATACAACAGATAATTCGCAATATCCGAGAAACTTCTGCCGTTGAATCCCGTCTGAAGATAGTCGATAGCCGCCTTTAGTTCGCTGTTTCGGTTATAGAAGTAGGAAGACGCGTATCCTCTATCCCAAAGTTCCTTAACCTCGTCTGCGGTATGGCCGAAGATATAGATATTATCTCTGCCGACCTGCTCCGCCATTTCGACGTTCGCGCCGTCAAGCGTACCTATCGTCAATGCGCCGTTTATCATGAACTTCATATTGCCCGTACCCGACGCCTCTTTACCTGCGAGTGAGATCTGTTCGCTCACTTCGGCGGCAGGCATTAGGTGTTCGGCAAGGGTTACGTTATAGTTTTCGAGGAATACAACACGCAGTTTTTCGCGGATTTTGGGGTTCTTTTCGATATCTGCCGAGATATAGCAGATAAGACGGATTATATCCTTTGCGGTATAATAACCCGGTGCGGCTTTTGCCGCGAAAATAAACGTGGTAGGTGTCACGTCTGCATCGGGGTTTTCTTTGAGTTTAAGATACAGCGTGATTATATTTATCGCATTTAATAATTGTCGTTTATATTCGTGCAGACGTTTTGCCTGAACGTCGAAAACGGTATTCGGGTCGATAACTACGCCCTTGGTTTGCTTGATATAGTTCGCAAAATCAATTTTATTAAGTTGCTTTATCTCGTCAAGGCGTTTTAATACCGACGCATCGTCTGCAAACGAATTAAAATTATTAAGCACCGTCGGGTCGGAACGGTAATTATTACCTATCGTTTCGTCAAGAAGTTCGGCAAGGCGCGGGTTAGAGTAGCAAAGCCATTTTCTGTGCGCGATGCCGTTGGTTATGTTAGTAAAGCGTTCGGGATACATATCGTTATAATCCTTAAACACGCTTTCCTTTAATATATCCGAATGCAATCTCGAAACGCCGTTTACGGTATGCGAACCGATAACCGAAAGGTTCGCCATGCGCACCGTTCCGTTATTGAGAATCGACATTCTGCCGACTTTATCCCAGTCGCCCATGAACGCCGCCCACGCGTCGGCGCAGAAACGGCGGTTGATCTCTTTGATTATCGAGTGGATTCTCGGTAATTTATACGCAAAAAGGTTTTCGTTCCAACATTCAAGCGCTTCGGGAAGCACGGTGTGGTTGGTGTACGAAATGGTGCGTGTTACCATATCCCACGCCTTATCCCACGAAACGTGGTGGTCGTCTATGAGAATACGCATTAATTCGGGGATACAGAGTGCAGGGTGGGTATCGTTGATATGGATAGCCACCATATCAGGCAGGGTGTCAAGCGATTTGAAACGGAAAAGGTGACGCCAAACAATATTCTGAAGCGACGCCGACACAAGGAAATACTGTTGAGTTAATCTCAACAATTTACCTTCATGATGATTATCGGCAGGATAAAGCACCTTCGAAATAGTTTCGGCAATGGTGTTTTCCTCAACCGCTTTTAGATACTGTCCCTGCGAGAATGCTTCCATGTTGAAGTTATGGATATCTCTCGCTTTCCACAAGCGCAATGTATTGACCGCCTTGCCTACACCGCCCGAAATGAGCATATCGTAGGGGACAGCCTCTACTTCATCGTAATTTTCGTATATTATTTCGCAATGGTTATCCTTCCATTCCTCGCGTACAGTACCGCCAAAGCGCACCGTTACCGCTCTGTCGTGGCGGGGGACTAACCAATTTTCGCCGTCGGGAAGCCAGATATCGGGGAGTTCCAACTGTTCGCCGTCTACCAAGCGTTGCTTAAAAAGTCCGTATTCGTAAAGCAAACAATATCCTCTCGCAGGATAGTCCTGCGACGCGAGTGAGTCCATAAAGCAGGACGCCAATCTACCCAATCCCCCGTTACCGAGGCCCGGATCGGATTCGAGTTCATAAACGGCGTCAAGGTCAAAACCCATTTCTTTAAGCACTTTGCGGTATTCGTCCTCGAGTCCCAAGTTGCAGAGATTCATTTTAAGCGATCTGCCTATTAAGAACTCCATGCACATATAGTAGACCTGTTTTGCTTTGGTTTCTACTACTTTATCGGTAAATTCCTGATTTCTTGTTGCAAGAATATCGCGCACCGACAAAACGGTCGCGTCGTACACTTGTTTTATATCCGCGTCGGATTCATTTATGCCGAAATAACGCGAGAGTTTGGAATTTAACGAATCGCGTATCTCGGTTGCGTTTAATTTGGTGGACATTTATCTGATTCCCTTTCGGATAATGTGGTTACACAATAATTAAAGT
Source organism: Eubacteriales bacterium (assembly GCA_045652625.1). Classification (GTDB taxonomy): domain Bacteria; phylum Bacillota; class Clostridia; order Oscillospirales; family CAG-382; genus Coliplasma. The sequence goes on from JAZRUR010000004.1 coordinate 6,879, forward strand.
TGGCTGTACAGTTCCAAATACGATTTCGCGCTTTGTTTCCACGAAAAATCGACAAGCATGACTTTCTTGCGCAATTTTTCGTAACCTTCTCTATCGCTGTTATAAAACGCTATCGCGCGTTTCAGCGCATTAAGCATCTCATACGCACTATATGCCGCAAACGTAAATCCGTTACCGCCGTTTTCACAGCCGATATCTTTAATACTGTCATACAGTCCGCCCGTTTCATGTATTACGGGTACTGCACCGTAGCGCGAGGATATCATCTGCGCAAGTCCGCAGGGTTCGCTCTTTGACGGCATCAAAAATACGTCCGCAGCGGAATATATACGTTTCGACAAATCGCGGTTATAGGTTATAAGCGCTTTGCATTTATCGGGGTAGCGTTCGGCGAGTTTTTCGAAATAATTTTCGTAACTCTTATCGCCCTGTCCGAGCACTACAAGTTGTACGTCTTCTTTTAAAATATCGTCGCCTGCCAACATCACAAGATCCAACCCCTTATGGCTGACAAGGCGGGATATGACGGCTATCATCGGTACGTCCCTCTCGGGAAGGTTAAGCATCTTTTGAAGTCCCGATTTACATATCTGTTTGCCGTCAATTTTTCTTGTTGAATAGTTAGCGAATATCTCTTTATCCTTCGACGGGTTATAATAATCGCGGTCGATACCGTTTAATATACCCGAAAGTTTGAAAGAGAACATATTAAGCACGTTATCAAGCCCATGCGAGAACTTAGGCGAAAGTATCTCTTTTGCATAGGTCGGGCTTACCGTAGTTACTCTGTCGGCGCAGACTATCGCGCCCTTTAACAGATTTATGCAGTTTCCGTACTCGACAACTTCTCTATCCGATTCCATAAGTCCGAACACGTCGCCCAATATGTAAAAGTCGTACTGACCTTGATATTGAATATTGTGTATCGTGAACACGGCTTTTATATCTGCATAGCGTTCATCGGATCTATAACATTGTTTTAGATATATCACGCTGAGCGCCGCGTGCCAATCGTGCGCGTGGAGAATGTCGGGGAAAAAGTCTATATCCGGCAAAATTTCAAGCGTCGCACGGCAGAAAAACGCGAACCGTTCGGCATCGTCATACTCGCCGTAAAGTTTATCCCTTTTGAAATAATACTCGTTATCCAAAAAGTAGAACGTTACGCCGTTATGGACATACTTGAACACTCCGCAATACTGTTTGCGCCACGAAAGATTTATATACTTCGAGCAGACAAACTCGAACTTTTCACGGTATTTATCTTCGATCTTAGAATAAAGAGGCATTATTACGCGGATATCGTTATCGCTCTCCGACGCCAACGCTTGAGGAAGCGAACCGATTACGTCACCCAATCCGCCCGACGATGCGAACGGAAGCGATTCTCCCGCTACAAACAATATCTTCTTCATTTACCGTTTCCCTTTCATTATATGCGAATATTACACGTACGAACCTTTATCTATAAAGAACGGGCGTGTTTCGTGTCCCGACAGAACTCTGCCGTCGCGTATCACTACGTTTTTATCGGTTATCACGCAGTTAAGATATACGTTCTCGCCCGTTAGGGTATCCTGCATGACTATACTGTTCTTTATATGGGTATTCTTTCCGACCTTTACTCCGCGGAACAGTATGGAATTTTCAACCGTACCCTGTATTACACAGCCGTCAGCGATAAGCGAGTTGCGCACTATCGCGCCGTTATCGTAGGTTGCGGGTGCGGAGTTACGTACCTTTGTGAACACGGGACGGTTACGCACACCGAAAAGCGAACGTCTTATTTCGGGATCTAACAGATCCATACTGCAACGGTAATAATCACTAAGCGAACGTATCGTCGCAAAATAGCCGTCTAATTTAAACGCGCGCATATCGTGTTTATTGCAATTTCTTACTAATATATCTTTTGTGAAACTCGTATATCCGTGCGCGATAGCATCGGAAATAAGTTCTTCCAGATATTTTCTGCCGACTACCAAAAGTTTTACGTATACGTCTTCGAACCCGCTTTTCATGCCCGAATAATCTCTTACCTCGGTCACTTTGCCCGATTCGTCGGTCTTTACAACCGTTACGGGGCGGGTATTATCGGTCGACACGTAACTGCTCTTGACACCCAAGGTTATCTCCGCGCCGGTCGAAACGTGTTGGTCTATCATCGCGGACAGGTCGAGGTTACAAACCGTATCGCAGTCCGACAGTACCACAACGTCTTCTTTACATTCCGAGATAAACTCGCGTATGCTTATCAATGCTTCAAGTCTTGTACTGTACAAAAAGTTACTCGCATTGGCAAACGCGGTTATGTAGGGCGGAAGTATCTTGATACCGCCGTGACGGCGCGCCAAGTCCCAATCCTTACCCGAACCGATATGGTCCATTAGCGATTGATAGTTATAGTGGGTGACGATACCGACGTGGTTGATTCCCGAATTTACCATATTGGAAAGCGTAAAGTCGATAAGGCGGTAACGGCAGCCGAAAGGAACAGACGCCATTGTGCGCTGTTTTGTTAGTTCGTGCACACTTTTTTCGTTAATGCTCGAAAATATAATGCCTACTGCGTTCATCACATTACCCCCTTATTTGCGGACAGTTCCGAAAGCATTGCTTTATCGCATAGCACTCCGTCGGGAACGCTTACTCCGTCGGGGATATTAAGTCCTCCGCCGACAAGCGTTATTCCTTTAGAGAACACTATCTCTTTACCTACCGTTGCGCCCTTGCCGACAACGGTATCGGTATCTATTATCGAATAATCTACAACAGAATCGGCACGTAAAGTAACGTTGCCCAAAATAACGCTGTCACGCACCACCGCGCCGCGTTCTACAACTACACCTGCGGAGAGTACCGAGTTGATTACAGTACCGTATATCTCGCAACCTTCGGTTATTACCGAGTTATTGATTACCGCGCACTGTCCCACAAAATGAGGGGGCATTGCGTCGTTACGCGACAGTATTCTCCATTCTCTGTCTTTAAGCGGAAGCGCAGGTCGGTCGCCGAGCAAGTCCATATTCGCTTCCCACAGCGAATCAAGCGTTCCTACGTCTTTCCAATATCCCGAAAACTCAAACGCATACAGTTTTTCTCCTGCGTTAAGCATGGCGGGAATTATATTCTTACCGAAGTCTTTAGAACTGTTCTCGTCAGCCTCATCTGCTTCGAGATAAGCAAACAACTTGTCCTTATTGAACACATACACGCCCATTGACGCTTTTGTGCTCTTGGGTTCTTTCGGTTTTTCTACAAATTCGGTCACGCGCATTTCGTCATCGGTTATCATTATACCGAAACGGCTTGCCTCGGACAGCGGAACGTCAAAGACCGCGATAGTGCAGTCCGCGCCGTTTTTCTTATGGCTTTCTATCATTTCCGCGTAGTCCATTTTATAGATATGGTCGCCCGATAGGATAACGACGTATTCGGGGTCGAATTTATCTATGAACTGGATATTTTGGTAAATCGCGTTAGCAGTACCCTTATACCAGTCGGCACGTTTTTGCGCCTGATAGGGCGGAAGCGTAGTTACACCGCCGTATGTACGGTCAAGGTCCCAAGGTTGGCCGTTGCCGATATACTCATTCAGCGCGAGAGGCTGATACTGAGTAAGGACACCAACAGTATCTATGCCCGAATTGATACAGTTAGAGAGAGGAAAATCAATTATTCGATACTTACCGCCAAACGGCACGGCAGGTTTTGCAATTCGTTCGGTCAACAAATGCAATCGGCTGCCCTGTCCGCCTGCAAGCAGCATCGCAACGGTTTCTTTCTTGGTAATCATACGGCTCTCCTTTTCGTCGCTTCGCTCTCGATGAAAAACACACGGTTTTTCATCGGTTTTTTGTGAACATCGTGCGCTCGCGTCAAGTTTGTGCGCGTCGCGCC
>JAZRUR010000005.1:0-1545 GCA_045652625.1 Eubacteriales bacterium
GAGGTAACACGATAATAAGTGTGGCAAGCACAATGTAAAGGGTGTTTAAAATGTCGGGCAAAATACCGATTTTCTCGGTTAAGTAGCTCGGTTTGGTGGAGAGCAATTCCCAAGAGATATTCGGAATACCGTTCACAAGAACATATCCCATAAGGAACAGCACAAGCGCCGCTGTAAGTACGGTGCAAATAATCATTGCGCCACGCATCAAACCAATATATAGTTTTCTTTTCTTGTTCATCTTATTTCTCCTGAGCCGAAACAGTCGAACTTCTATTGGTCCAAAAATATGAACCGTTTGACTTTTCGGCATATTTCAATTTGTCGTCTTTGCAAAACATTAGTTTTGCGTCATCCTCCGCATTAAAATCTGCTCGAAATTCATATCTTTTGGATCTGCGACTTTTCGGTTAGATGATTTTTGATAATGCGAGGAAAAAACGGAGCGAATCCAAATGGATTTGCGAGTATTTTGACAAAGCAGTAGCGAAAATCGGCAAGCGAAAAGCCAACAGAAGTTCAACTGTTTCGGCTTCCACGTTTGAGGAAGAAATTGAGCGTAGCGTTAATCAACATAATAAACAGGAACAGTACAAGTGCGATGGAGAACAGAGCATTTCTCTGTAAGCTTCCGGGGCTTGAATAAGCCATTTCGCTTGCAACGGCTGTGGTAAGGAAACGAACACTCTCAAAGAGCGAGGGCATATTTGCTACGTTACCCGCAACCATCATAACCGCCATTGCTTCGCCGATGGCTCTACCAACACCGAGCACAACAGCGGCGGCAATACCGCTTCTTGCGGCAGGCACCGACACTTTGAAAAAGGTTTCGGTAGGTGTTGCACCGAGCGCAAGAGATGCGTCTTCATATTCCTTTGGAACAGCGTCAAGTGCGGTGATAGATACTTTTATAATGTTCGGCAATATCATTATTGCAAGTACGATAATTGCCGCAAACAAACTTGCACCGTCAGGCACATTGAATATTTCACGGATCGCCGGCACAAGCACAAGCATACCTACGAGACCGTAAACAACCGAAGGGATACCTGCAAGAAGGTTAACGGCGGATTCAATAACGGCTCTGACTTTTTTATTTGCTACCTTTGAAAGGTAAACGGCGGTAAAGAAGCCTATCGGCACACCGATTAGAATTGCGCCTGCCGTTCCGTACACGCTTGTCAGTATAAATGGCAGTATTCCGTATTTCGGCTCAGCGGCGGTGGATGCCCACTCTTTGCCGAAAAGAAAGTCTATAAGTCCGATTTCTTTAATAGCAGGTATGCCGGATATAATCAGATACACTGTGATAAGCAGAACACATCCGACGGTTATTAAACCGAGTATGAGAAATATACCATGTACGATATTCTCAAATAATCTGTTTTTCTTCATAATCAACCTCAATGGGAATAAGCGGCGGCAGATACACGCCGTCGCTTAAATTCCTTAGTTAGCAGGAACTACACCTGCGCCGCTGATGATTTCATTCGCTTCACTTGATGTGATGTAATCGAAGAACTTTTGAGCGCTTTCGGAGAGCTT
>JAZRUR010000006.1:0-14888 GCA_045652625.1 Eubacteriales bacterium
ATAATAACATATCGTAAATTATTTTTCAAGCAGTCATTTTATCTCAAAAATTATAATAGAATCCTTAATGGGTGATATAAAAAATGAAGAAGTTGATTGCAATTTTTCTGTGTTGTGTGTTATTATGTTCTTGCGGAGTGAGAGATCACGGTTCTAATGATGATTATAAATATCAAAAATCATATCACGTTTTAAAAATTGACGGTTACGGCAGTTATGTCGGTTTTAATGGAGGACAGGCAATGAATGCAATATGGGTATCACAGTTCGACATGCACCCTATATACCGCGACGGGAACAAGCAACGCAGCGTTAGCGACTACCGCGACAAAGTCAAAACAATGGTAGAAAATCTTACACGCGACGGATTTGATACGGTATTCTTACAACTGCGCCCCAATGGCGACAGCATGTACGAAAGTCAATATTATCCAATGTCAAAATATATTGCCGGAGAATACGGCGGAAATATAGATTACGATGCTATAAAAATCTTTCTCGAAACTGCTAAAAAAGAAAACATATCGGTTCATGCATGGATTAACCCTTATCGTTTATGCAGCGAAGAAGAACTTATTCGTCACGGAAAGGGAACGCTTTATAATTGGCTTTCGGAGGGTATCGGAAAGCGAATTGACAAAGGTACGGACGGATTATTGTATCTTGATCCGTCTTACAAAGAAGCAACAGATTTAATTGTCAACGGTGCAAAAGAGATACTTAACAAATATGATTTTGACGGAATACATATTGACGATTATTTCTATCCTACCGAATTTGAACTTCAAGACGATGCCGAGTTTTTATCAAGCGGTTACTCTAACAAAGGAGATTTTCGCAGAGATAATGTTAACCGAACCGTCAAAGCGCTATATAATGCCACACACGAATTTAAAGACAAAGTATTCGGGGTATCACCTGCAGGTAACATTTACTCTTTAGCAAACGGGTGGTATGTTGACATTTACAAATGGCTCGACAGCGACGAATTCTTAGATTATATTATGCCTCAATTATATTATGGTTTTGATAACGCAACCTGTCCTTTCGAAAGGGTTCTTAACGACTGGCTAAACGCTGTTAATAATGAAAACATTAAAGTGTACATAGGTCTTTCCGCGTCGAAATGCGCGTTAGGAAGCAAAGGCGTGGCGGACACATACGCAGGAGAAAAAGGCAAATACGAATGGCGCGACAACAAAGACATTCTAGCTAGGTCGCTAAACGCTATTAACAATGTCGGCGCAGACGGATTTTGCATTTTTGCATATTCATCTTTCTATAATCCGCTGACAGGCGAAGGAAACAGTTTAACCGACGAAGAGCGAACCGCATTCATCAAGGCTTCAGTATAAATTAAGGGGTTGTTCACATGAACAACCCCTTGTTTTTATTTATTCAGTTTAGAGTAGGTTTTTTCGGTAAATTTATCGGAAAGTACAATAAAACGTTCGTGACTTCCCTCGCCTATAAGGCCGCTTTCATCATACGCCTTGACGTCAAATACAAGTTTTCTGCCGTCGCGTTCGAGCAATTCAGCCGTTGCAGTAACGGTCATTCCGACAGGTGTAGCGGCAATGTGTTTGACATTCAAAAGAGTGCCCACGGTAGTTTCGCCTTCGCCAAGTACACCGGAAAGTGCCTCACATGCCGTTTTTTCCATAAGCGCAAGCATTGCAGGTGTTGCATACACCTTTAAACTTCCGCTTCCCACCGCAAGTGCAGTATTTGATTCGGTAACGACTTCAGAAACGGTTGCTTTGATATTTTCTATCATTTCTTTTTGCCCTTTCTCTTGATAATAGCAGTTACAAGACCAACGAGTCCGGCAGCGCCTAAAACAGAACCTATTATTCCCCAAACGTTCTTTTTACCGCCATCTTTATCATTAGTTGAATCGCTATCCGAAAGTTCCGAAGTTTCGGAAACATCAGACTCATCGGTAGCATTCGGATCGCCTACTATATTAATAAGTCCGTTATAAAGTTCATCAAGTTGACCGACGTATACAACGTCTTGTCTTATATACAATTGAAGATCGTTTATATATTTACGTACATCATTACGACGAGGATCGGATTTATCAGATGTTACCATAAAGTTTTCGGCCTGTTTTATCAGATTGGTATAAACCTTTTCGTCAAACGAATACGCACGGAATTCATTTATACCGCCGCTGTAATATGTCTTCCAATCTGCATGATACCATTGCTTTAATTGCACATATTTGATATATCTTGCGTTTACTGCAGAATCCAATTTGATCGTATCGGTTCGAGAAACTTTTTCGATACCGTCATCAACCTCATAAACGGTTGTGAAATCGGTTCCGTTTTCCGAAACCTGTATTTCGTATGCAGGTACTCTTTCGTGGAATGCAATTTCAAATTTGGCTACGCTTTTCACTTCGCCCAAGTCAAGCAACAACCATTGCGTCGGCTCGTTTCTCGCGAATGAAACACGTGTATCTTCCTTGCCGTCTACTGCAAGGTCGGGAGTAAATCTGCCGTCGTTCACTTCCAAACTCGAAGCAGTAGCGGTTGCGCCAAGTGCGATATTGGCGTTTGCGATAATCGTATTAATGTCGGTTGCCTCGGGCAGTACTTTTATGTTGTCGATATAACCCTTAGCGCCCTTACCTATTTGAGAAAGAGGTGCGGTAAGCGTTGTAAGTTTAGTTCCGTTGGCGTTTAACGGGTTTTTAGACGTATATCCGTACGTTCCGTTAACGATGAGTGTGGTTTTGGTAAGGTCACTGCTTAATCTTATCTTGGTCTTTTCACCTATCGGGAGTTTGTAATCATATATAAAGGTATAAAATTCGGTTTTGAAGCCGAAGTTGCCTTTGCCGTCGACGTTAGAGAATATTTCCACTCCGTCTCCCGAGAATAACGGTGCGGTGGTTGCTTCTTCAAGATAGATATCAAATTCAAGAGTGTTCGGGAATCCGACTGCGTCGGGAGTAAGCGACAAGTAGGAGTTTCCGTCAAGCACGAATGCTCCGTCTTTAATACTTCCGCCGTTAAGATTTACGTATTCGGGAACTCCGTCTTCAAAGTCAACAGACAAACCTTCCTTCGGCACTGAGTGTCTACCGGGGTCGGCATCACCAGCACGGAGAGAAAGTTTTTCATATCTGCTGAGAAAATCGTCGGCGCTTATGTTTTTGGTTGCTTCGCCCAACCAAGTCTTTTCGGCCATCAAGCAGGTCATACCTCTCAGACGGTCGAAAATATCGAACTTTGTTACACCGTTATACGAAGTGTGAAGGTCGTTCCAAAGTGCAAAACAAGCACCAAGCAAACGCTCGTCGTTGGCATCCATTTTATACGTACCGCCGAGGTTGAAATAGTTCACCTGCCATTTGGTGTAAACGGTCTTTAAATCGAAATAGTCGGGGAAATTATAATTGGTTGTAGGTACAACGTAAAGCGTATTATTTACAGTGTTAATTATGTCAAAATCACTTGCCAAGGTTTCTTCAAGTCCCGAAATCTTTGTGTCCCAGAAGTTCATCTGAGCATTTTCGGAAATAGGTGTTGTACCTTGGAAACCGTTAGGACCAAGACCGCCCCAGAAACGAGGTGTATAACCTAACGAATTTGCGTAGTCGATGAGAGTATCGGTATATTTTCTCATAAGTTCCGCATATTCTCTCGGATATTCGTCCGTACCGATATGTACAACTTTGTTTACGAATACAGGGTCATCGCCTGTCATATATTCAGCCAACAGGTTCTTTACGAACGTTATCGTTTCGGGTTTGCTTATATCCAAACAACGGTAGTTACTGGGCAAAAATGGGGGCGGGTTTTCTGCCTTGGCATAGCAACTCGAGTGGAACGGAGTATCAATTTCGGTTATTACCGTTACGCCGTATTCAAGCATCTTCTTTTGGTATGCACGGTATTCGTCTTTTGTATAATAACCGTCTTCTGAAGATAATCCCTTAACGTCGCTTTCAAGACGGAATGCCGAATATCCGTTCACGCCGTCATCATTGATATGAAGATGAATCTCGTTCATCTTGAAATATGCCATATAACGGGTGATCTCTTCTACATAGTCAAGCGGTATCCATGCTCTGCCTACGTCTAGCATACCCGAACGAATTTCGTATTCGGGATAGTCGATTGCAGTTCCGCAGGGGAACGCGCCGTCTGCGGTAAGGCTTTGTACAACCGTTATACCGCCATATAGCAGACCCGTATCGGTCGGTGCTTTTATTTCTATCTTATCGGTTGTAGCGGTAAGTGTATAACCCTCTTTACCGACTTGGCTTTCAAGAGAGGTATCCTTAGTAAATACTATCTCATTGCTTCCATTGGCGCCTTCTGATACGTCAAGTTCCAAGCCAAGCATTTCTTTGAAAAAGCCTGACACCTTTGCGATAGAAGGTGAATTGCTCTCATTTACCAAAACGGTGCTTGTATTAGGTGTAAAACTGCCGCTGTCGCCTGTCCATTCCCTTATTGCGGGGATTACGGTCGGTGCTTTATTTGCCGCAGATGCCGACAAACCAAGCGGTACTATTGCTGTTGCCATAAGCATGATGGTTATGACGATTGCGAATGCTCTTTTCATAACTATACTCCTTTTTTTATTTCCTTTTTGATAGTACCACAACCGCAAAACTTTGTCAATAAAACCAAATATTTTTACAATAATAATTGAAATATCTTCTTATATTTGTTATACTCAAATAAGTCTAATACAACAGAGGGTTATTATGTTTGATGCTATAAAAGTAAAAGACGACTGTGTCAAATGGATACGCGAATTTTTCGAAGAAAACGGAAAAGAATGTAACGCCGTAGTGGCTATTTCGGGCGGGAAAGATTCAAGCATCGTTGCCGCTTTATGCGCAGAAGCGCTCGGAAAAGACAGAGTTATCGGTGTACTGATGCCAAACGGTGAGCAGACCGACATAGATGATTCTTACAAATTGGTTGAGCATCTTGGGATCAAATACTATGTTATAAACATCGCAGATGCTTATAACGGCGTTATAAATGCATTTCCCGACGATTTGAATATATCCGACCAAACCAAAATAAACCTTGCGCCACGGCTACGTATGGCGGCTGTATATGCGGTTTCGCAAAGTTGCAACGGCAGAGTTGCAAACACCTGCAATCTTAGCGAAGATTGGGTCGGTTACTCTACAAGATACGGCGATGCCGCAGGTGACTTCAGTCCGCTTTGCTGTTTGACGGTTAGCGAAGTTAAGGAAATCGGCAAAGTTTTGGGACTTCCCCATGATTTAGTAGAAAAAGTGCCGTCAGACGGGTTGACTTCAAAAACCGACGAAGACAATTTAGGATTCACCTATGCCGTTTTGGACAGGTATATTCGCACAGGTGAAATAAATGATACAAACACAAAGGCGCTTATAGACCGCAAACACGAACTAAACCGATTTAAACTTCGCGTTATGCCCGGATTCATATACGGCGATGGTACTGCGGACAGATAATTCAAGTTTTGAAACAACTTCCTTTAATTAGGGAGTTGTTTTTTATTTGAAATTTTTTCAAAAAAGGGTTGACAAATTTGGTTGGTTGTTATAGACTAATATCGAGGTTGGTAGTCACAAACCGATTATGGCCAGTCGGTTAGTTACTTAAAACCCTGTGTGCACACAAAATTATATTCGTAAGGTGAAACTATGGAAAATTTGAAACTCTGCGAAAGCGATTACCGATTCATGACAGTTATATGGGAGAACGAACCGCTCCCTTCGGGTAAGTTAGTTGAACTTTGTAACGAAAAACTCGGCTGGAAGAAACCCACAACCTACACAACACTGAAAAAGATGTGTGAAAAAGGGTTTGCGCAGAACAAAGACACTATCGTAAGCGCACTTATTCCGCGACACAAAGTACAAACATACGCCAGTGAACATTTTGTCGAGCATACCTTTGAAGGTTCGCTTCCGAATTTCTTGGTATCATTTTTAGGAGGAAAAACGCTTTCAAAAAAAGAGGCGGAAGAATTGAAACGTCTTATTGACGAACACAAGGAGGACTAAAGTATGGTTGGTTTATTTAACACCATACTTAAAATGAGTGTTGACGCAAGTATAGTTATATTTGCCGTTATTTTTGCGCGAATATTACTTTACAAAGCGCCAAAACAATTTTCCTATCTTCTTTGGTCTGTTGTCGGGTTTAGACTTTGTTGTCCGATAAGTTTTCAGGCTATGTTCAGCATTTTCGAATTGGGCAAACCGAACGCACCCAAGTTGCCTAACATCGGCGGCGATATAATCATCAACAACGTTCAATCAAGCGGCAACAACATCACCGTTGATGAGTTATTACATTCCGACGGTCAGATCGTAAGTGTCGAGTTTGCTGAAAAACTTACCAGAATAGAAATATTCAATACCGTCGTTATGACTGTATGGTTTATCGGTATGACTGCTGTATTGCTTTATGCTATCGTTTCCTACTTTAAAGTAAAACGAATAATGTCGAATGCGGTACGGTTTGAAAAGAACGTATTTATGTCCGACAGAGTAAGTTCGCCCTTTGCGCTCGGTTTTATTTTCCCTAAAATCTATATACCCTACGGTCTTGACGACAGCACACGCGAACAAATACTTATTCACGAGCGCTGTCATATTAAGCGGCTCGACCATATAATAAAGCCTTTGGCTTTTGTTATACTTGCGGTTCATTGGTTTAATCCTTTTTGTTGGTTAGCGTTCAGACTGATGAGCCTTGATATGGAAATGAGTTGCGATGAGAAAGTTTTAAAACTTAAAGGAGATGCAGCGATGAAGAAAAATTACACGAGAGCATTACTCTCGTTTGCTACAAACCGTCGTTTCCCTGCTCCGAGTCCCATTGCATTCAGCGAGAGTAGCGGAAACGCTAAAAAACGCATAAAACACGCACTTTATTGGAAAAAGTCAAAATTGTTTGTCAATATACTCGCCCTTACGCTCTGCGTTGTTGTATTAGTCGCATGCGGTGCAGATGCAGAAAGCGCAAAATGGAAAAAGGTCAAAACAGAAACCTTTAGTGATGTTCCCTACAACATTGTGTACGTCAGCAACGGCGACGGTACTTGTTCGGTAAAAGAGGTACGCGTTGACAAAGATTACGACGGTGATATACATCTAATAATCCCCGAAAAAGCGCCCAACGGCGATATCGTTACAAAATTTGACACATACTGGGGTCACAACGTAGTTCCCTTTAATGTGCCCTCGTATATGACCTACGAAGACATGCAAACGGTATGTAAAGAAATAACAGAAACACAACCGTTTAGTTACAAGGGTACAAACGGAGATATAGGCAACAAACCCGAAAGAGATGCGAAAACTTTCTTTGCTTTCTATGGCGAAAAAACAAATGCTGACAACGAAAAATATTATGTTCTTGAACCTAATATCGACCGTAACGAGCGTATGCGTCTTACCGACATAATGATTGCATACGGATATGATTCGGATAACTGTTACGAATTTTTAATGAATTTTCTCGACAATATTCCCGAAAGCGAAGATGATAAGAACGAACTCACAAGAGAGGCGTTCAAGCATCTGTATTTAAACGGAAATCAAATCACGGAAATCACGCTGCCGGAAACCGTAAAATTTATAGATTACGGTGCTTTTACCGGTTGTGAGTCGCTTACAAAGATAAACGGTTTAAGCGATGATTGCAAAATACAGGTATATATAAGCGAAATCAAACAAAACGGCGAAAACCTTATAGAAAGCAGCGGACTTGCGTATGTAGATATTGATAAAACGGTGTTGGAAAAATATTCTGATGATACGCTTGAATATCTTTTAAACGCATTGGTTGATTAATGTAAAAAGACGGTTTCAAAGAAACCGTCTTTTTTATATTATTGTATCTGAAAAACGATGTAGGTTTAAAACACAGAAATCAAAGATTGTCCGCAAGTTGAAGAATAAGGTTTTCGGTCTTTTCCCAACCCAAGCACGGGTCGGTTATTGATTGTCCGAATACATGATCCCCTATCTTTTGTGCGCCGTCTTCTAAATAACTCTCGATCATTAGCCCTTTTACAAGTTTGCGAATATCGCTATTCTGTTTACGGCTTGTTATAATTTCATTTGCAATACGGATTTGCTCAAGATAACGTTTTCCTGAATTATTATGATTGGTATCGACGATAACAGAGGGATTTTTAAGTCCCGAAGCAGAATACAAATCATGAAGTTTTAACAAATCGTCGTAATGATAGTTAGATACAATCTTGCCCGAAAAATCAACGTACCCTCGCAGAATAGCATGGGCGTAAGGATTGCCCTCACTCTTAACTTCCCAACCGCGATAAAGAAAGGTATGACTTGCTTGTGCGGCATTAATTGCGTTTATCATCACGTTCATATCGCCACCGGTCGGGTTTTTCATGCCGACGGGAATGTCAAGTCCGCTCGCGGTTAATCTGTGCTGTTGGTTCTCTACGGAACGAGCGCCGACTGCAACGTACGCAAGAAGGTCAGAGAGATAGCGGTGGTTTTCGGGATACAGCATTTCATCGGCACAGGTGAATTCGTAATCTTTAAGTGCGCTTATATGCAGTTCGCGTATGGCAACTATGCCCTTATACAAATCGGGTTTTTCATCGGGATCGGGCTGGTGAAGCATACCCTTATACCCCTCTCCCGTTGTTCTCGGTTTATTTGTATAAATGCGCGGGATTATAAAAATCTTATCATTTACTTGTTCTTGTATTTTCTTAAGGCGCGAAATGTATTCAAGCACGGGTTCGCGGTGGTCGGCAGAACAAGGTCCGATGATCAGTATGAACTTATCCGATTCGCCTTTGAATATTGACTGTATTTCTTTATCACGCTGTTTTTTTATAATCTCCATTTCGGCAGAAACGGGATATTCTTGCTTTACCTGTTGCGGTATTGGCAGTTTTCGGTAAAATTGCATATTCATAAAGAGTACCTCTTGCTATTTGGGTGTGCGATTATTTCTTTTTGTCAGTTGTTGTAAGTTTCTATTGTTATTTTAAGAGATTTTAACGTTTCGAAGAAATCGGGATAACTTTTACTGACCGCTTCGGCTCCATCAATAACACCGCCTACAAGGGTGCACAAAACAGAAAGTGCCATGACTATTCGGTGGTCGTTATGACCGCACAGTTCGATAACGGGTGCTTTTACTTCGGATTTGCCGATGATAACATGATTTTCGCCTACTTCAACGGGTATGCCGAACTTATTTAGTTCTTGCGCCATTGCACTCGCTCTGTCGCTTTCTTTAATTTTTAATCTTGATGTACCTATAAATTTCGCTCCGCCTTTTGCCGAGGCAACGGTAAACATTATCGGCGCAAGGTCGGGACAATTCGAAAGATCAAATTCACGCACATCATTATCTAAAGCCGAGAACATTTCTCTATACACGCGGTCGCCTTGTTTTGTTTCGGTAGACAGTCCGTTGACGGTAACATCGCCGCCTAAAAAGTTTAGTGCTTCAAGGAAAGCGGCGTTTGAACAATCGCCCTCGACGGTATATTCGGAGTTCTTATATGTTTGGTTGCCGTATATTATAAATCGGTTATCGGCGCGTGTGATTCGTATACCGAACTCATGAAGTACGCTTAACGTAAGGTCGATATACGACGCGCTTTCAAACCTACCCGTAACCTCAACAATACTTATGCCATCAAGTAAAGGCAAGGCAAAAAGAAGCCCTGTTATAAATTGGCTCGATATTTCACCCGATATCTTATAGTTCCCGCTTTTTAACACACCGCATACAGTAACCGAATTTTCGGTCTTCTCGAACAAAAGACCTTGCTCTGCACATATCGACTCGTATATCGACAAGGGGCGTTCGAAAAGGCGCGTTGATCCCTTTAGTGTTATCTTCTTGCCCGTAAGTAAGCATATCGGAATAAGAAAACGCAACGTACTGCCGCTTTCGTTACAGTTCAAAACCGTTTCATCGGATATGTCTTTCAAATTCAATCCGCCCAAATTGACGGTATTTCCAATAATCTCTGCACTTGTTCCAAGCGTTTTTAAACATTTAAGGGTAGCCGATATATCGTTTGAAAGAGCAATATTATTGACCGTACTTTTATTAGAAAGTGCCGCACATATCAAAGCGCGGTGCGCCGTGCTTTTTGACGGAGGCGCATCGACGTTACCCGACGCAATTGATGGTTTTATTATCACTTTCATACTATTCACCAAGCAAAAATTCGATTGCTTCTATATATCCGTTAAAGCCGTGTCCGCTGATAGTTTTTTTACAATACTCACGCACGTAACTGATTTGACGGAAATCTTCTCGGCTGGATACATCGGAAATATGTACCTCTACCGCAAGAATATTGACCGCTTTAAGTGCATCGAGTATCGCTATACTCGTATGGGTATAGGCAGCGGGATTTATTACTATCGCATCAACAAACCCATACGCATTTTGTATTTTTTCTACGATATCGCCCTCATGGTTCGACTGAAAAAGTTCTACTTCATATTTATTTTCGGCCGCATGTGCAAGTATCATTTCGCACAGGTCTTTATACGTAGAATTACCGTAAACAGACGGTTCGCGGATTCCGAGCATATTAATATTCGGTCCGTTAATTACAAGAATTTTCATTCTTTATATCCTCCAAAATCGCGTTTGCATTTAATTGCTTTCCGTCGACACATTCGATACGTCGGTCACAACAGGAAAGATAAATTGAGTAACGCTCTTTATAGCGTTTTTCGAGTTCTTTCCTATTTGACGAAAGCGGTCTATTGAACGTAGTTTTTAAATCTTCAAGTTTTCTGTCAAGAAAATATATCCTGCCATTCTCACGCAGTAACCCTATATTATTTGACCTTAACACCACGCCTCCGCCTGTCGCAATTACTTTTCCCTGCATTGCAGAAACTTCACGTACTACTGTTGATTCGATATCACGGAAAGCATTTTCGCCCAATTCTTTAATTATTTCATGTGCATATTTGCCCGTCTTTTTGTAAATTTCCACATCGGTATCAATAAATTCTTTGTTAAGTTGTTCGGCAACTATTTTACCCGTAGAAGACTTCCCGCTTGACGGCATTCCGACAAGTACGATATTTTGTTTGGCAGTAAAAATATTGCGGTAAACCGATTCTATTTGTTCTGTATCTGCCTTTTTGTTTACAAACTTTTCTCCTGCGTATGCCGCTTGTGCGACAAGCATATACAGACCTCCGACAGCCTTTATGCCTCGATCCTCTGCATCGCAAACCAACTTTGTACGTAACGGATTATATACAACGTCTACTACCGCGGAAAGGTTATTAAAAGAATCTATATTAATTGCCGATTCTCCTATATTAGGATACATTCCCGACGGTGTTGTATTGATAATTATATCGGCGTCCGAATGTTCTTTAATGGCTTCATCATAGGTGATACAACCGTCTACACCGCTTCTTGAAACACGGTAAACCTCGCGGCAATTAAGTTTATTCGACATGCAAAATGCCGTTTTAGACGTACCGCCGCTGCCGAGAATCAAAACTTTTTTGCCGTCTAACACTATTTTGTTACGGTTGAGCAGTTCGATCATTCCGTCAAAGTCGGTATTATATCCGTAAAGTTTATTATCACGGTTTACCACCGTATTTACAGCACCGATTTCCAAAGCGGTTTGGTCGACATAATCAAGATACGGAATAACTGCTTGTTTATATGGAATCGTAACATTGATACCTAAAAAATCGCGGTTTTTCATAAAAGAATCGAGTTCGTCTTTTTGAATTGCCTTAAGTTCGTATTCATATCCGAACAGTTTATTATGTATCTCGGCAGAAAAACTGTGACCGACTCTCTCGGCTATCAATCCGTATTTCATAGTCCCAACCAATCTACACCGTATTTGCCCGAAAGCAAATCGGCAATAACAAATGCGGCAACGCAATCAACTACAATACGAGCACGGTGAACAATACAGGGATCATGTCTGCCCGAGGCAGACATGACAGCGTTATTGAGGTTTACATAATTAATCGTATCTTGTTCTTTTGAAATAGTGGGAGTAGGGCGAATTGCAGTACGGAAAACTATCGGCATACCGTTAGTTACACCGCCATTGATACCGCCCGAATTATTGGTTTTAGTATACACTTTGCCGTTTTCGGCATAGAACGCATCGTTAGCGATCGAGCCGTACATATCGGCAAACTCAAATCCTGCGCCAAACGCGACGCCTTTTACAGCAGGGATCGAGAACAAAGCATGTGAAAGCACACCCTCTACGGTATCAAACCAAGGTTCGCCAAGACCCGCATCAACGCCGACAACAGCGGTTTCAAGCATTCCGCCTAGCGAATCTCCGTTTGCTTTGGCTTCCAAAATCTTCTTTTGCATTTCTTCGGAAACGGTTTTATCAAGCACAGCAAAAGAACTGTTCGACAACTTGTTGATATCGCTTAATAAATCCGAGAAATCGCGGTCGGATATACCGCCGCATTTTTTTATATGCGTTCCTATATGTACTCCCTTTCGACGAAGCGCAGGGAGTATAATTCCGCCCACTGCGACAATAGCCGCGGTAATACGTCCGCTGAAATGGCCGCCGCCTCGGTTATCCTCAAAGCCTCTGTACTTTACGTGTGCGGTATAATCGGCATGTGACGGACGCGCCAAGCGCGATATTTTTTCATAATCGTTCGAGCGTGTATCGCTGTTAGGAATAACAATACATATCGGTGTACCGGTTGTATAGCCGTTATAAACACCGCTCTGTATCACAAACTCATCGTTTTCTTGACGCGATGTCGAAATATCCCCAGACGGGCGGCGGAGTGACAGCATATTGCGTATCTCATCTTCATCAACCAAAATACCGGGTGCGATACCGTCAAGTATACATCCGACGGAAGTGCCGTGACTTTCGCCGTAAATGGTTAAGGTTATATTTGAACCGAAGGTGTTTTTCATTATTCAAGTACCTTCCTTATAGTTTTTTCATACTCCGAAAATGGCATTTTTCGAAATTCAAAAGTTCCAACTTCTTGAACATATACTACGGTTATTTCCCCGCCCGTTAATTTCTTATCATGGGAACAGGCATTTATCACCGTATTGATATCCTCGCTTGAAAATTCATACGGGAGCGACAATTTCTTTAAAACATTTATCAGTCTTGGACGTACACTTTGAGAGCACATCGGAACCATACCGATCGCAACACATTCGCCATGATAGAGATTTTCCATACCGTTCGAACTTTCGATCGCGTGGGCAAGAGTGTGTCCGAAATTAAGAACACGGCACAATCCCGACTCTTTTTCGTACGCTTCGACTACCGATTTTTTAATTAACAGCGAACGTTTTATAATAGTGTCGATATTTTCGATAACATCTTCGTTTTCAAACAACTCAAAAAGTTCTTTATCGTTTGTAAGCGACATTTTAACCGACTCCGCCAAACCGTTATATATTTGACGTTTGGGTAATGTATTTAGTGTTTCGGGGTCTATGACAACTCTTTTGGGCGGATAAAAAGCACCGACGATATTTTTTATGCCCATAAAATCAACAGCCGTCTTTCCTCCGATTGAGGAATCGACCTGTGAAAGAACGGTGGTCGGGATATTATAGAAATCTATACCGCGCATATACGCACTTGCGGTAAAACCTGCAAGGTCGCCTACAACACCGCCGCCAACTGCGATTACACAATCCGAACGTGTAAAGTTATATTCGACTAATTTAGAAAGCAGATATGTAAAAGTATCGAGATTTTTAGTCGCCTCGCCCTGTTCGACAGTCACTACATAAGGGTTCAAACATTTTTCGGCAACAATATTTGCATATTCGGCAGGTACACCGCTATCGGTTACTATAAGGACCTTTCTGGCAAGGTTAAGATATTCTCCAACCTTACGAATAGAACCTCGTTCAAGTACAATATCGTAACTTCCGACAGGGCTGTAACTACTCTCGACCTTTAATATTTTACAATCGGACTTTTCTATTGCAAAATCATTTGCGCAGTCAAGCAATCTATGTTGAAAATTCTTTGAAATATCTATCGTACTGCGGAGAAAATCAACATAAAAAGAACGGTATTCATCAGAATTAATCATTTCGGAATTACGCGCAATGATCTCCGCTTCCCTTGCTAAATCATCTACAGGGATTCCATGCTTTTTTTTATAATTAGCAACCATTCTCACCGCGTCCATACGTTGCTCGAACAGTTTTGCCATTTCTGTATCGGTTGAGTTAATAATATTTCTTGCCTTTTCTAATTCATTCATTTTCACTGACTCCTTTAAAACAAAAAATCCGCCATCTTATGCCTTAAAAAGCATAGCAGATGCGGACTGCTGTTTGTAATGAACGATAATGTTAGGCGTTCAGAGCAGACGAGCAGTCCTTTGTAAAATAATAAAAAATACAGAACATCTCGTTTACTTCTTTCCCAAAGACTTATTGGAAAAATGATAATCCTTTTTTGTTGATTTGTCAATAGCAATTTCAATTTTTTGCATGTTTTTTCATCATTTTTCATCTTTCGACATTAGTTCTCCGTTTTGTTTTTGAACATAAAAGCAAATGGAGTACATTCACTTGATTTTTGTAACAAGATAATATATAATATACTTACAGTTAAACCTGCAGATATAAGGAGCGCAATATGAAATATTCCGAAATCACTGCTTATATTGCCGAAATGGCGGAAAAATCAAATCAAAACAATCATATAGAACCTGAAATGTATATACATCACCGCGTAAACAAAGGGTTGCGCGATATGAACGGAAACGGCGTTGTTACGGGTCTTACCGAGGTTTCAAAAATAAAGGCCAAGGCTATGAATGAGTTCGGTGAGGCAGTCCCGTGCGACGGTCAACTTTGTTACCGCGGTATTGACGTTCGCGA
>JAZRUR010000007.1:0-120972 GCA_045652625.1 Eubacteriales bacterium
TGGTATAACCACCGGCACAAGTACTACTGCTACTAAATTTAACCCCAACGGCACATGTACTATCGCCGAGGCTTTGACCTTCCTCTACCGTTACGAAGGTTACCCCGGTAAGTTGGTGCTCAACAACATCTCTGACACAACTTATTATCAATATGCTCTTATTTGGGCTCAAGATATGGGCATGGTTAGCAGCAATGGCTATATAGACACTGTATGTACATTCAATGATATCCTTAAGTTTATGTGGATCTGTGCAGGCGAACCCAGCGTTCGCGGCGAATACAGTTCTCACTTAAACTGGGCAATTAAAGAAGGCATTGTTAATTCCTACAGCACGGACAACGTGACCAGAGCCGAGGTTGCACAATTATTCTACAACTACGAAAACAGTAAATAAATCAAAAAGTATAGCCTGTATATGTGTATACAGGCTTATTTTTTCATAATCAAACAAGGTTTTATTGTATTTTTTATTTTCGCCTATTGAATTATGCGTAAACTTCTGTTATACTATAAAAAATAGAAATATACTTTATTATTTTAATGAATTGTGACGGAGGCATTTATGAAAAAACAAGCCGTGATCTCGCTCTTGTTATCCTTTGTGTTCCTATTTTCATTTATTAATGTACACGCAGAAATCGTTACTTACCCGCTCGGCGACGTAAACGGTGATAACGAAATAAGCGTTTCCGACTACGTTCTTGTTAAGCGCGCTTGCTTAAACACTTATGAACTTAATTTCGCACAGGAAGACTGTGCAGACGTCGATAGAAACGACACTGTTAATGTTAGCGACTACGTTCTTATAAAAAGACATTGCTTGAAGAACTTTGTAATTCAAGGCACTGTTGACGTAGACAGAATCCCCAACGGCGCAATCGTTGTCAACCTCGTTGCGGATAACGACACCGAATCTGTCATGAAAGCAAACACTGCCGAACTCCAAAAGCGCATGGATGAAGCACATGCAAACGGCGGCGGCACCCTTTATATTCCTGCGGGCACGTTCTACTTTGCATCGCAAAAAGCCAACAAACGTGGAAATGAAGAATACGTTTGTATGCCCAAAGACAACGTAACAGTTGTCGGCGCGGGTCGTAACACTGTCTTGATGCCTGTCGGTGTAACCGAAGGCGGTCTCGATATGTTCTATTTCAACGAATATGCAGACAGCACTTTCACCAATCCCGTATATCTTGTTAACTCCGATTTCCGTGATTTAGTTATCGACGGCGCACGTTCCAACGCAAAAAGATACACCTCTGCCGGCAAGGGTTTCATGATTAACCTCTTTAAAGATTGCGATTACGACAATGTGGTTGTAAGAAATACCGACGGTACCGGTTTCGGTATGGACTGTCCTATCAACTGCACGATCACCAACTGTGAAGCATATAACAACGGTAAGTTAGGTTCTTTGACCAGTTTGGGTGCTTCCGGTTTCGGTATCGGTACCGGTTACGTAGACGGCGAATCCATCCTTATTGAAAACTGCTATGCAGAAGGCAACAAGAAGTTCGGTGTGTTCTTTGAACACCAAGCAAGATTCCAGGCACCTACCTATCCCGACCGTTATCCTGCTGAAACCGCTGAAAGTTTCCTTGTTAGAAACTGCACAGCAAAGAATAACCAATTTGACTTCGGCGGCGAACTTGCATACGACGTTGTTTACCGCAACTGCCGTGTTCTCCCCGGCTCTACAAGTACTAATCCGGTAATCTTCCGTAACCACTCCGTACGTTGCTTCGCATACGACATGGACGTTGAAATTACATTCGAAGACGTTCCCACAACTTCCGAGTATTACGATGCGATTGACTGGGCAGTAAGTGCTGGTATCACAACCGGTACTTCCAAGACAAAATTCAATCCCACCGGCACATGTACTCTTGCAGAGGCAATCACCTTCCTCCACCGCTTCCAAGGCTTCCCCGGAGAAATGGTAGCAAACAACAAAGCAGAAAACCCCTATTACGAATATGCTCTTATTTGGGCTAAAAATATAGGACTGGTTAACAACAATACCCATATAGACACACTTTGTACATTCAATGACATCCTCATGTACATGTGGATCTGCGAAGGCAAACCGAGCGTTTATGGCGAATACAGTGCTCACTTGAACTGGGCTATTAAGGAAGGTATTGTTGATTCCTACAGCACAAACGATGTAACCAGAGCCGAGGTTGCACAAATATTCTACAACTACGCAAACAGATAAACAATCCAAAAAACAAAAAGCCTTGTTGTAACAAGGCTTTTTTGCTGAAATTTAAAAGGAGCGATAAATTGAAGCAACAAACGACCGAGCAATATGAAGTTTTTTACAGAGATGTGTTGATCGGTATACTTACAGTTGATCTTACAAACGGAAACCACCGCTACGTTCCTAACCGCGACGGAGTGGCAAAAGTCGAAAAAACGGCATGTCTACTGCGCGTAATGGTCGAAGGGACTGACGGATATTCCGATCCGATCCCATTCTTTTCTAACAGATTGATGAATATGAAACGGTCCGGTCTACGCCAAGTAAATTACCAAACCGACAATTTCACTATACGCCAAATAATTTGATACACAAAAGAGGTTGCAAAATGCAACCTCTTTTAGTTTTAAAAACAATATTTACGGTCTGTCGATTATGCCATACGGGCAAGCATATCTTGTGTAACTTCGGTAGAAAGGGTACCGTTTGCAAGATAGGATTCCAATTCCTCACATACGTGTTGACCGATCTTTTTAAGACCGTTGTTTGCAAGACCTGCAAGGTGAGGAGTCATTATGCAGTTTTTAAGAGTGCGCAAGGGGTTATCAACTGCAGGGGGTTCGGGATCGGTAACGTCAAGACATGCGTATTTGAGGTTACCCGCCTTCATGTGTTCGTACAATGCGGTTTCGTCGATGATAGTACCACGAGCAGTATTGATAAGAACTGCATCTTTCTTCATCAATTTAAGTGTATCAGCGTTGAACATGTGATATGTTTCGGGAATTTGAGGAGCGTGGATCGAAATGATATCGCTTTCCTTTAAAACTTCTTCAAAAGATGCCTTACGAACGCCCATTTCTTTAGCGCGTTCTTCGGTAAGGAACGGGTCATAAAGAAGAATATCTACATCAAACGCTTGCATAAGTTCGATATAGTGTCTACCTGCCCAACCACCGCCAACAACGCCGATAGTGAGGTCATAAAGTTCACGAATATTTTCCTTGCCTTCTGCCCAGCCGCCGTTATGGATATTTTCGTTATGAGCAAAAAAGTTCTTAGATGCCGCGATAGTAAAGCCAAGTGCGGTTTCGGAAACGCCCATACTTAATACGTTTGCACTTGCGGAAACACGAACGCCCTTTTCCCAAAGTTCGTCGCTAACAACAGGTTTTACGCTGCCTGCTGCGTGGAGAAGAAGTTTAAGGTTAGGACAAAGTTCAAGTTGTTTTGCATCAACAGGATTGTTACCCCAAGAAGTTACAACAACATCGGCATCCTTGATTACCTTAGAAACCGAATCAAAGCCGGTGTCGCCTTCGTTGATAACAACTTCGCCGCTGTTTTCAAGACGTTTAAGGCATTTTTCGTTAAATACCATGTTGCGTGTGTCGGGGTTTAAAAGAAGTGCGATTTTCATGTTATTTTCCCTTTCTTATAGAAAAAGTTTTAAATACTTATTTTCACAGAAGAGTTTTGCTCCTGCTTTATAGTCATCTTCGGTAACGGTGAAGCAACCGTTCTTTTCGGGCTTATAAATAAGTCCTTCGGGTAACATTTCGCAAAGGCTTTCCCAATTCTTATAGTTTTGGTTGCCGTTTATTTCGATACATCCGCAAGACATACCCTTAAGCGCACCGATACGTGAAGCAAACTGCTTATTCCATTCGGCAAGTAAAGGCACAACGGTCAGGTCCGCACAAAGACATTGTCCACCTGCTTTATAGATTGCCGCCGCCATGTCGAACGAAATCGACATCGTTTTTGCGATAGGTTTAAGTGCAACCGCCTTATAGCCTAACTCAAGTCTTTTTTCCACATCTGAAAGCGAATGTGCAGACTCATCGGCATTTATGGTTACAGGAAGATTGCCAACGAAAACTTCATTTTCGGGTGCAAAGGGTTCTTCGATAAGTTCGATATTGCCAAGCGCGCCTATTTTGTCGGCGTGGTCCAAAAGTGACTCAAAACGTGCAAGACTGTCATATCTGCCGTTTGCATCGAGGTAATAACGGATTTTTCCGTCTTTTGAAAGCGGAGTATTATAATTTTTAGCGATATTATGTATTTCGGTAAGCCTTGCTTTGTCCCATTCAAGCATAGAACTCATGTCCGCTTCTTTGGTCAGGTTCTCGCCGCAAGCCTTGCCTATTTTTATCTTCAAAAGGCCGGTTCCGGAATCAAGAAGATTTTTAAGTCCGTTTTCGTCAACCGCATAACTTACAAGCGGAATATGCGCAAGTCTGTCATGACGGAAAGAGAGCGCCTCTTTTGCATGTGCAGGGATTATTTCATCAAAATCGTTGATGCCGTTTTCAAGTGCATAAACCGACCATAGCGCATAGTCGAGTCCGACCAATGAATTAAGCACAAAGGTTTCTGCCACGTCCCTGCCGCAAATCTTGTCGGCGTACTTCTTCAAATCATGCAAGAGTGAGCGAATAAGCGCGTCGGGTGTTACAAACGATTGACCCTTTATCATGTCAAGCGCATAAGCGGTAACGTCGCGCATAAGTGCACTCGATTCTTCGGGCGCGTGTTCGGCAAAAACGTTTGCGTCCGACCAAAGAACCGAAATAGTACCCGGTGCGGTAGCAACAAAG
Source organism: Eubacteriales bacterium (assembly GCA_045652625.1). Taxonomy (GTDB): domain Bacteria; phylum Bacillota; class Clostridia; order Oscillospirales; family CAG-382; genus Coliplasma. The sequence continues at coordinate 4,813 of JAZRUR010000007.1, forward strand.
TTGTCGCTTTCGATTTTGACAACGGTTTGCCAAAGTTCGGTAAGATACTTACCTTTAAATCCGAAAGGTGCGAGCAAAGGTTCGCGCACAAAGCGGATATCGGTATTTTTTATCGTTATGTTTTTCATTTCTGCAAATACTCCTCGATAACCTTACGTGCACCCTCAGAAACTGTACCCTCGATAGGTTTATTATACTTTATCAACTCGCGCACATAAGTCGAACTGATATGTTCCATACCGCTTTCGGCAGGAAACACGATTGTTTCAGGGACACCAAGATTCTTATTTATGATAAACAAAGTACGTTCGTAGTCGAATTCGCTTCCCATTCTTGCGCCGCGCACAATTATTGGGTTTTCGAACCGATTACAAAACTCTGCAAGCAAACCGTCGCAAATATACGCACTTGTGTTTTCTATATCTTTTATACTCTCGTTAACGGTTGCAAGGCGTACATCATCCGGGAAAAAGCAATTCTTCTCGCCGTTAGAGGAAACCGCAACCACAACTTTATCGAACAGTTCGGAAGCACGGCGAACGATATTAACATGTCCGACTGTCATCGGGTCGAACGTGCCCGAAATAATAGCAGTTTTCATTCTTCCGTTGCCTCCTCGGGAACACGCATGATCGTCACGTAGGTCTTACCGTAACGGTACAGTTTGTTTGACCAACCGTCAATCGGTGTAGGTATGCCGTCTTTATCCGATTCACAAACGATTATCGCGCCTTCAGACAGAAGTTCGGAATATTGCAGTCTATGCAAAATATCGTCAAGTATGCCCTCTTGATAAGGCGGGTCGAGAAAAACAAGATCAAACTTTTCCTTACCCGAAGCACCTCTTATATATTCTTTCCAATCCGAGGTTACAACGCGGCATTGCTTCATAAGTTTTGTCTTGACCGCATTTTCTTTTATTATCTCACAAGCAGCACGTGACGAATCAATTATAACCGCCTTTTCTGCTCCGCGCGACAATGCCTCAAGCGACATTTGTCCGCTACCGCCGAATAGTTCAAGAACATTTCTATCGTGCAACTCAAACTGAATTGCCGAAAAAACACCTTCCTTGCATATCTCGGTAGTAGGACGTGTATCGTTACCCGGAAGGGTTTTTAATTTAGTTCCCCTCGCTGTTCCTGTTATTATCCTCATCTTTTTCCTTTCCGAAGTAGTCGATCACCGCATCCGCGACTTTTTCTGTAACGCCCTTAACTTCAAGCAGTTCCTCTTTTGTTGCCGCCTTTAAAGCAGAAAGAGTACCGAAATGAAGCATTAGATCGTTTGCTTTTTTTGCACCGACACCTTTTATTTCCGTAAGCGAACTTTTTTTGACAGCATTACGGCGTTTGGCGTCCATAAGCGAAAGCGAATAACGGTGAACTTCCTCTTGGATTTTATAGATAAACACAAACGCATCCTGACGTGTTATAAGCGAAATTTCGTTTTCGCCGTCGGTAAGCGTTCTTGTTTTATGATGTTCATCCTTTATCATGCCGAAAATCGGAATATATATGCCAAGTTCATTTAATACATTTTTTACACGGTTGACCTGATTGTTTCCGCCGTCAATAAGAATCAAATCGGGATATTCCCAACCGCTCTCATCGGCATCGTGCGAAAACCTACGTCTTAAGCATTCCTCAAGCGCCAAGAGGTCGTTACCGTCGTTTACCGAACGGATATTGAACCCGCGGTACTTACGTTTTGCGAAACTACCGTGCTCAAGCACGATCATACCGCAACTTGTATATTCACCCGAAGAATGCGAAACGTCATAAGATTCTATCCTATCGGGCAAAACTTCAAGACCCAGTAACGACGCAAGTGAAACCAGAAAATCTTTTTTTCTGTCCTCGCTTTTTCGTTTATGCAAAAGTTGTTGTTTTGCATTTTCCGAAGCGCGTACTGCAAGTGCACGCATATCGCCGCGTTCGGGACGGATAACCGCAACCTTAAATCCTGCTTTCTCGCATAAATAAACCGTCAAAAGTTCGTTATCTGCCGACTCTAAATCATAATCTATATATATCCTTTTCGGGATATATCCGCGAAGTTCATAATAGCGTTGAAAAAGCGAAACCAGCGCGGTACTGTTTATTATCTCGTCCGCACCGAAAAAGAAGTTTTCACGGTCGATTATCGCGCCGTTTCTAACGAAAAGCAACGAGATTGCACTTCCTAAATCATCGGCATACACGCCGATTATATCCGCCTCAACGTTAGGCGAACATACTATCTGCTGACGGTCATTCAACTTCTTTACCGCAAAAATACAATCACGCAGTTTTGCGGCAAGTTCAAAATTCAAACCCTCGGAGGCAATTGCCATGTTCTCCTCAAGTTGCGTTATCAGTTTCTTTCCGTCGCCTTTTAAAAGCGCGGCGGCGCGGTTGAAAAGTTCGCGGTAGTCCTCGCCGGTAATATTTCCTTTTACGCACGGAGCACAGCAACGCCCGATATGGTAGTTCAAACAAGGTCTGCCCTTGCCTATATCTTTAGGGAAAACTTTGCTGCAAGTAGGAAGCGAAAACGCTTTCCTGACCGTTTCTAAAATATCCCGCGCGACATGGTGCGAAGAATACGGGCCGAAATATTTATCGTTCCCTGCTGTACGTTTATATACTATTGAAAATTCAGGGTACGGCGAATTAGTAAGTTTTATATACGGATAGCCACCGCCGTCTTTTAATTTAATATTGTAACGGGGCTGAAACTGTTTGATAAATTGGTTTTCCTGAATAAGCGCTTCAAGTTCGGTAAGGGTGTAATACACCTCAAAATCATTTACCGATTCGACCATTCGTTTTGTTTTTCCGCGATGGTCGGAGTATGGGGAGAAATAACTCGAAACGCGGTTTTTAAGCGCTTTTGACTTGCCGACATAAATTATTCTACCGGATTTGTTTCGCATTATATACACGCCCGGCGTAGCGGGAAGCAGACGTGCTTTTTCGAAAAGTTCTTCGCGCGTCATTACATACACCTACAAAAAATGCCCTGAACCGATAGCTCAAGGCGTGTGTTTATATTTATTCGTTAAAGCCACCGAGTATAAGCGTAACAAGACCGTCGACAGCGGCTTCTTCATCCACGCCGTCAGCGAGAATTGTTATAATATCGCCCTTCGAAATGCCGAGCGAAAGAACACCCAACAAACTTTTCGCATTTGCTCTGCGGTCGCTGTTTTCAACCCAGATAGAACTACGATAGGAATTGGCTTTTTGGATGAAATATGTTGCAGGTCTTGCATGAAGTCCTACTGCATTTTGGATTTCTATATTCTTAGTAGTCATACGAATACCCCCATACAATGGTATTATATCAAAACAATAACGTCAAATCAATAGTAACTTCATGGGTTTTTCAACAAAAATACCAATTCAAACAACGTTTGTTTTTGTCAATTATATCTATTACGAGTTCTTTTCATCAATAGAGATTACATTGCCCACGACACGTTCGCCGTTTATTACAAATGCGCACTCGGTATTGTTATATATTCGTTCTCCGTTTTTTGTATAGTATCTGCCTAATTTCTCATATCCTATACATGCAACTACAACCTCTGCCTCATTTGGTGCAGCATCCGAGTCGGACAGTACACTTACATCGGCAACGTTCACCTTAAAGGCTGTTCCTTTATCCGACCTTGGTTCAAAAATGACAGATTTCGACAAAAATCCAAGTGCCTTTTCGACGTTATCCTCGCCGTCTACGCTCACAGTAACTTCAAGTGTGACCATTGTCGCCTCGTCAAACAACTCGTTTATCGTGTCGCGAAAAACAAGCACCGCTATCGAACAGATAACGACAATTAATATCACGATATCTAAAATGTTGAATTTAAACATACGTTTTTGCACAGGCCACACCTCCTATTGTCTATATTTAGACGACGAAACTATTGTGTTAATAGAACCGCAAAATCCGAAAACAAACCACATTACTACAAGCATTCGCAAATCATAAAACGGATCAAATATAAACGAACAAGCAACCGCAATTATAGTCGAAGCGGCTGTCGCTCCGCCTATACGCGCACTTTCACTTCCGTTATTGCCGAACACCGTGCCGAAAATACGTTGTAACACAAGAATCACAGAAACAACAAACAACGCAACGGCGATCCAACCGCCAAAGCCGTAAATGCTCGACCAAAAATCAGCAAATCCCCGTTCAACAACCGACATTGTTGCTGTATCGTATACCGTCTTTGTGCCAAAACCAAACGCCGAGGAGGTTGTATAATCAGAAGCAAGTACCGCAACCGGAGGTATTACAACCAATGCACTAAACAACGCTCCGATCGGTGCTTTATATGCCGTTGCTATAAAAACAAACAAAGAAGTAAGCAACAACACATAAAACAGCGTACTGTCAACTAATATAGCACAAACGATCGCCAACAACACAAATAACCGTTTCGGTCTTCTTTTATCGACTGTCGTGAACGAAGACAGCGCAAAAGGCAGAATAAGCGAAACCACCATAGTGATCATTTCGGCGTCAAGCGTATAGCGTGTAAGCCAAACCGCACCCATACGAAGGTCGTCATGAGTGATAAGTGTAGCAAAATCGCCGAGTATATATAGCGCCATGCCGACCGTTGCACCGACACAAAGCGCGTTTAATGTCTGATAGACAAGTTTTTCCGAACATAAAAGGTTTTTTGCAAGAAAATAAACCGAGGTAAAACAAAGTACATATAACTCTCCATGTGACAAACTTCCTTCGGAAGTCACAGAGGAAACAAACATTGCCGTAAACAATAACAGCACAACCGCGTCTGCAGTTCCAAAACCGAAATTACGTTTTAATCTTACGCATTTTATAAGAAACGAAGCAAACGTAACAGAAATAACAAATGCAACAGTATAAATACTCACGAACGAAAAAGTTGCCGCCGCAAGTAAAACCCCAAACTCGGGAATATTAAATATTGCAATACAAATAAACAAAGTTATAAGAAAACCAAGTATACTTGCAGGAGTGAAAAAAAGAGTGGATATTCCAAAAAGCGAACCCAGCAGAAAACTTATACCCACCGCCGTTATAGGCACAGCCGATGCATATCGGTCAACCGAAGATTCGTTAACTCCCAAGCATTTAAGAAGCAACTGACCCACTATACGCCCGTTACCGAGAGTATTAAGAATACTCTTATCGCCGAACGCCGTAAGGATTATACCTATCAATGCTGTTATCGCGGCAAAGGAAAGGTCATCTGTACTCGCCTCGATACCCAAATTAAGCGATACATAACTTTTTAAAAGAAATATCGCCGCCGCATAAATACCGAACGTTATTAAAAATACCCCGACCGAACGCATAGAGGTATTTAAAAACGCGGTCCTTAGTCTGTTGACAGTTTTCATGACCGCACTTCGGGATATAACCGAAGCAATAGCATTGCGGGTAGGCATAGAAAAATTCTTTCTGATGCCGATCTTTTTATAAAGCGGACCTGTCACCTTTTCGCGGGCGAACTCGTCAACCTTCTTTAAAGAAGTTAGCAACGGCGATGCAACACCGCTTTCGAACATACGAACAAAACGCGAGGAAAGTCTGCGTGTAGACGACAAAACAAGACTCTCTTGCGCGAGTCTCTTTAATGTTCCGCGTCTATATCTTTTTTTCCTCGCTTTGTTCATCATTTTGCTCCATTAAATCCGGTCGTTTCATTTCCGTACGGATACGGCTTTGTTCCTCTTTCCAACGGCGCTGTTTAGCGTGATCGCCGTTTATGAGAACCTCGGGAACTTCAAGCCCCTCGAAAACACGCGGACGAGTATACTGCGCATGTTCCAACAAGCCGTTTTGCAAACTTTCCTCGGAATAACATTCCGAAGAAGGCAACACGCCGTCAATAAGACGTGAAACACAATCCACCACTATCGCGGCAGGTAATTCACCGCCCGTAAGTACGTAGTCGCCAACCGAGATTTCCTCGTCTACTTCAAGTTCGATAATACGCTCATCAATGCCCTCGTAATGACCGCAAAGCAAGATAAGATTGTCGTATTTTGTAAGTTCTTCCGCCTTTTTCTGATTAAAAAGCGAACCTTGAGGTGACATATATATCACTCTCGTCGAGCCCGAAAGACGCGACTTGACCGCACGTATGCAATCAACTACCGGTTGACACATCATAACCATTCCGTAACCGCCCCCGTAAGGCGCATCGTCAACTTTACGGTGCTTGTCCTTGGTGTAGTCACGGATATCTGTGCAATTTACGGAAATTACACCTTTATTAACCGCTCTGCCGATTATACTTGAACCGAATATCGGTTTAAGAGAATCGGGAAAAAGCGTAAGTACCTCGAAGTTCATCTTCGCACTCTCCTACGCTTCAAAACCGTCGATAAGACGGATGATTATTCCGGTATTGAGATCAGTCCTTACGATGAATTCCTTCACCGCAGGAATGATATATTTCTTTTCGCCTTCGACATAATAAATGTCGGACGCCATTCCCTCTTCAATACGCTTCAAAGTGCCAATACTTACACCTGTCGCTTCATCAATAACAGGAAGACCTATAAGGTCATCGTTATAATATACTCCATCGGGCAGAGGGATATCTTCCCGATCGAAATAAACCGTCCTGCCGGTTAGAGTGGCTGCAGAATTCCTATCCTCATAGCCGACAAATATCACGGTTGAAACCGTTTCGCGGAAGGCTTTTACCTCCAACGGACGTTTTCCCTCGGAATCGAGGTAAAGGTATTTCACTCCGCTTAAAAAGTCGATACTGTCGCACCAACATTCAAAACGGAGTTCGCCCTTAAGTCCGCGCGGAGAATTCAGCCTCCCTGCTTCAAGAAAACGCCTCATCAGATAATATCTACGATAACGCGCTTGTTCTCTTTGGCGGCAGCCGCACGCATTACTGTACGAATACTCTTTGCGATCTTGCCTTCCTTACCGATGACTCTGCCCATATCGTGCTTCGCCACCGAAAGTTCGAGAACTACTGTGTCACCGCTGACCTTTTCGGTTACAGATACCGAATCGGGATCCTCGACGATAGCCTTTGTGATATCGAGAAGAATCTGTTTCATTAATCTAATACTCCGCTCTTCTTAAGAAGATCTCTTACGGTATCAGTAGGCTGTGCACCGTTGCCGATCCACTTCTTTGCCTTTTCGGAATCAATTTTAACTTCCGCAGGGTTGGTCATGGGGTTGTAAAAACCGATTTCTTCGATGAATCTGCCATCGCGGGGATAACGGGAATCTGCAACAACGATTCTGTAGTGGGGTGCTTTCTTTGCGCCCATTCTTCTGAGTCTGATCTTAACTGCCATTTTAAATAGCCTCCAAAAAATTATTAATAAAATTATTTATCAAAAAGGAAATTTGAACTTCCCTCTTTTGCCTTTTTTACCCATGAATTGCTTCATGAGTTGTTTTGTCTGCTCATACTGCTTCAACAGACGGTTTACTTCCTCAACCGTTCTTCCGCTTCCTGCGGCAATACGGCGTTTGCGCGAGGAGTTTAAAACATCGGGATGATTACGCTCGTACGGGGTCATCGAAAGGATTATCGCCTCGGTATGTGCAAGTGCCTTTTCGTCGATATTCGCGTTATTCAGCGCAGACGGTTTTATTCCGGGCATCATGCCGAGAAGCGAGTCCATAGAACCCATGTCCTTGATCGTCGCAAGTTGGTCAAGAAAATCGGTGAGAGTAAAACTCTGTTCACGGAACTTACGCTCCATTTCAAGTGCTTTCTTCTCGTCGATTTGCTGTTCAGCCTTTTCGATAAGAGTAAGAACGTCACCCATACCAAGAATACGTGATGCCATTCTGTCGGGGTGGAACGGTTCTAAGCAATCGAGTTTTTCGCCTGTACCGATAAACTTTATCGGCTTACCGGTAATATATTTTACCGAAAGTGCCGCACCGCCACGGGTATCGCCGTCCATTTTAGTAAGGATAACGCCCGTTATATCCAACAAATCGTTAAAACTCTTTGCAACATTAACGGCATCTTGTCCCGTCATAGCGTCTACTACAAGCAAAATTTCCGCAGGTTCTGTAACCTCTTTTACACGTTTGAGTTCGTTCATGAGTTCTTCGTCTACATGAAGTCTACCCGCAGTATCTATTATTACGGTATCAAAACCGTATTTTATTGCATGTTTTATAGCCTCTTTCGAAGTTTCGGCAGGGTCGTTCGTACCGCGTTCAAAAACCTGAACCCCAACCTTTTCGCCTACGACCTGCAACTGAGTAATAGCCGCGGGACGGTATATATCACAGGCAACAAGCAAGGGGTTGCGTCCCTGCTTTTTAAACATACGTGCAAGTTTACCGCAATGGGTCGTTTTACCCGAACCCTGAAGACCGCACATAAGTATAACGGTAGGCGGTTTGGGTGAGATATTTATTTTTTGATTAGTGCCGCCCATAAGTTCGACAAGTTCTTCGTTAACTATCTTAACTATGTGTTGGGCAGGCAAAAGACTTTCAAGTACCTCGTTGCCGACAGCGCGTTCGGAAACACGGGCAACAAATTCCTTAACCACCTTGAAGTTAACATCCGCTTCCAAAAGGGCGAGTTTTATCTCGCGCATACCTGCCTTAACATCGGCTTCGGTAAGTTTGCCTTTGTTACGGAACTTCGAAAAGGCGTTGGACATCTTTTCTACAAGACTTTGAAACATTAAAGTTCTCCTATAATTGACTCGGCAAGGCGATGCATTTCCGAAACGTCCTCGCTTTTCTGAATATCGTTAGCGATTTTCGCTAACTTCTCCGTCTTACTATAAAACCCAAGCGACGTTTCGAGCGAATACAGCATTTCCACACCGTGGCGTATTGCGTCACGTACTCCCTGACGGGTGATTCCGCAATTCTCGCTTATTTCTGCAAGTGAAAGATCCTCATTATAATAAAGATCGACAACATCCTTTTGCCTTTCGGAAAGTGCATTTCCGTAAATATCAATCAATCGGCAGATATATGCCCTATCTTCATTCACGAATACACCCTCCCGACAAATTTGCTTTATTAAAAGCAAACGCCTGTAAAGTAATTTTCTTTACAGGCAGTATTATACACCCTTTATGCGCTCTTGTCAATAGGTGTTTTGCTTTATTTTTGCTATGCCGTGCCGATTTTCAGCAAAAAGTGTGACAACTTCACCGTTTTTTACTGAATCATCAAGCAAAACGTCCGAAATCGCCTCCTCTGCAAGGCGCAACGCCATGCGGGATACCGCACGTGCGCTCGTTGCAGATGCGTATTCTACAACGTTCAATGCAAAATCCGAGGATATCTCGACCTCCATGCCGCTCTCGCGCAGTTTCGCACGGAAAGTATCAAGACGGCTTTGCGCCACCGCGCAAAGTTCCTCTTTCCCAAGCGAACGAAACATAATAATCTCATCCACCCGATCGACAAGTTCAGGCGCTAAAAGACGCGCGGCCTCGTTTTTGACAGCATTGGAATTTTCGTTAGCGAACCCTATTCCGCCGCTTCCCTGACCGCAGTTGGCAGTCATGATTACCATAGTATTATCAAAACGCACCGTCAGACCCGAAGAATCGGTCAGCGTACCCTCATCGAGCAACTGCAAAAGCAACGAACGTACGTCGGGATGTGCTTTTTCTATTTCATCAAACAGAACAAGCGAATACGGGTTTCTGCGTACGCGTTCGGTAAGCGCACCGCCCTCACCAAATCCGACGTAACCCGGCGGAGAGCCGATAATTTTAGAAACGCTGTGCGGTTCGGAAAACTCAGTCATATCCAACCGTATAAACGACTTATCGTTATAAAACACCGCTTTCGCCAACGCTTTTGCGCATTCGGTTTTCCCTACACCGGCACGGCCTATAAAAAGGAACGAGCCGTTTGGTCTGCCTCCGTTGTGAACACCCAAACGCGCACGTCGTACCGCCTTGCAAAGAACATTTATCGCCTCATCTTGACCTATAACATGCTGTTTCAACTTGTTTTCGAGCGTTTTTAACCGTTCTCGCTCGGTCGAATTCAAGTCGGTTATCGGTATTCCCGTACGAATTTCGGTTGCCTTTGCAATATCGGATTCGGTAAGAGTAGGTTTCTTTCGTCCCGAATGATTGATCTTAAGATTTGCCGCTGCCTCGTCAATTAAATCAATCGCCTTATCGGGCAAACATCGGTCGGCAACATAGCGCACAGACAGCGAAACGGCAGACTTTATGGCTTCATCGCTTATATGAACATTATGATATTTCTCATACTTTTCCTTGATCCCGAAAAGCATTTCGCAACATTCTTTTTCGCTCGGTTCGGGAATATTTATCGGTTGAAAACGGCGTTCGAGCGCTTTATCACGCTCTATACTTTCTCGGTATTCATCAAGCGTAGTTGCGCCGATTAGCCGTATCTCTCCACGTGCAAGTGCAGGTTTAAGGATATTAGACGCATCTATCGCGCCCTCTGCGCCGCCTGCACCGACTATTGTATGAAGTTCATCAATAAAAAGAATCACATCTCCTGCGTTCTTGACTTCGTCGAGTATATTTTTTATCTTTTCTTCAAACTCGCCTCGATACTTTGTTCCCGCCACTACCATAGACAGTTCAAGACTCATTATGCGTTTGTTTTTCAGTTCATCTGGCACGTCGCCCGATGCAATACGTGAGGCGATGGATTCTACAACGGCAGTCTTTCCCACCCCTGCTTCACCTACAAGGCAGGGGTTATTTTTAGAGCGACGCAGAAGAATCGCAATAATACGTTCTTCCTGCCTTTCTCTGCCGATAACAGGGTCTATTTTATTCAATCGAGCCTTAGCGGTAAGGTCTACTGCGTTAGCATTCAATAATGGAGTAGGTTTTACAGTTTTCGTACGCAAGGACGGCGATATCTCTACTTCGGTTTCATCTATTTCATATTTATTGTCACAATAAAGTTCTTCAAGCACAGTTTGAAGTTCATCGGTGTCGATCGCGCATTCTCTGAGAAGTCTTATAGCAACACATTCCTCACGCAAAAGCGAAAGCATAAGGTGCTCAACACCCACGCTTGTTGCCTCCTCTGCACCTGCAATAAACGAAGCGCGAAGAATTATTCTGCGGCAAACGGGAGTCATATCATCGCTTGTAAGCATTGTTTTGCAACCCATTCCCACTATACTGACGATTTTATCTCGAACATCGTCATAATTCACGCCGCGTTCCGAAAGCAGCCTTGACGGGGCTGATTCGACATCTCGCAGCATTCCCAAAAGAAGATGTTCGCTCCCGACATAAGAATGACCTAATTCCTTTGCCGAAAGCAATGCCGCTGTTATCACACGCCTTGCATCATCCGAAAAACGCTTTGTTATTTCGCCCACCTATATATCCCCTCCGAATATTTGCTATCCGCAACAACAGAATATGTAAAAAACAAAAAAATTGTTAACCTTACCACTTCCATTTTTACAAACGGTATGTTATAATAAATCAAATTAGTATCATTAGGAAAGGAGTGGGCAAATTGGCAGAAAAAACGGTTAAAAAAAGCCGTACGAAAGACCCGATTGTTAAAAAAGCAGCCAAGAAGCGCAGAAGAAGTTCAGGCGCATTTACACAGATTCTCGCTGTACTTATCCTATTCTTGGCATTTTATTTGATAATTACTCTTTTCATCGCGGGTTTGATTTATTATTCTTTCAATACAACGGCGAAAAATACAGAAATTTACTCGCTTAACGTCGTTTATGACGAAACGACGCTCCACAAAATGGCTGCCGAAGATGCCAACAACGAATACGGTCTTTATATTCCGTTCTCCTACCTTTCCGAAATCGGCGCGTTCGGCCTTGCGGGTGACGGCGACGAAGTTACTTTATTCCTTATCGGAACAGACAACCGAATAGAGTGCACAAAAAATTCTTCGCTCATAGTTATAAACGACAACCCCATCCGAATATCCGCACCTATTCTTTATGAAAACGGTGAATATCTTATCCCCGTCATGCTTTTGGAAAACTATGTAAACGGAATAAATATTACATACGATGACGAAAAAATGACATGCAGTGTATCATCAGATGCAGGTAAAACCGATATCGCTCTTAAACTGCTTCTTCCCGAATCTATTAAATCTGCATATTTCCCCGAATCATATAAATATTACGGAGATATTCCCGATACCGAAAACACGCAACCTTAAACATAATCCTCACAAAAATACCCTCCTATGGTGCAAAACCATAGGAGGGTTTCTTTATATTACAAGACGTCTATTCGATAGGTTCGATAACGCCGTAATCTTTATCGTCGCGTTTATAAACGACATTATACCTTCCGTTTTCGGAATTAAGAAACATATAGAAATTGTGCTGAAGCAAATTCATCTGCAAGATCGCTTCTTCAATACTCATGGGGTGCATTTCAAACCGTTTGACCTTTGCAACCTCGATAGTTTCTTCCGCTTCGGCAAGTTCGGCTTCGGCAAACATTTCTTTCTTTACATGGATTTTCTTTTCGAGTCTGGTACGGTTCTTTCTTATCTGGCGTTCGATATTTTCCATAGCAGTATCGAGCGCACATTTATAATCTTTATCCGATATTTCAGAACGGAAAATCGAACCGTTACGGTAGATGGTGAGTTCTATTCTCTCGCCGATTTTGTTACTGCTCAAGGCGACGGTTGCCTCGGTGTCTTCAGAGAAGAATTTATCGAACTTCTTTAACTTCTTCTCAATCCATTCGCGCACATCATCGGTAAGGGTGAACTTCTTGGTGATGATTCTGATCTTCATAACTCCATCTCCTATTCTTTATATGGGACATTCTCTATGTCCACTATCATATTACCATATATGCGCACATTTGTCAAGTATAATTTATCTTAATGGTCGTTTTTTGTGCAAAATGCACTCGCGAGGGCACAAAAAATCGGCAACCAAGTGCCGATTCAAAGATTTTATTTTCGTTTTTTTCTTGTCTTATCCCTGCCTCGGTTCAAACCGGCTAATTTTTCGTCACTTGCGGTTTTGAACGAGGAAAGCATAGATTCGAAGTCGGTTGCATCACATTCCGCACGTGGTGCACGGCGTTCATTAAACTCACGTTTTTTTGTGGTATCGCCGATAAGCGAAAGCCCGAGTTTATTGTTCTCGGTCGAAATGACAGTTGCTTCCACATTATCGCCTTTTTTAATGAAACTTCGTATATCCGAAACAAATTCGCGCGAGAGTTTTGATATATGGATCATTCCGATACTTCCGTCCCCAAGTCGGACAAACGCACCGTAATCGGTTACACCGCTAACTGTACCCTTAACAGTTTCGCCAACCGAATATGCCATATACAATAACCTCCAAATTTATCCTGCGATGTTGTTCTTGAATATTATTTCATTGGGCTTACGGTAACCGCGTTCACGGGCGATACGCTCGATGAATTCATCATCAACGGGGGTCGCTATACGAAGTTCAAGTTCGTCGATAGCGTCCTGTCTTGCCTGAACTTCTTTAACAAGTGCGTCGCGTTGGATACGAAGATCATTCATCTGCACTTGAAGATTGATTACCGAAACGAAAAGGAATATAAAAATAAAGATAAACGCTGCTCTTATTACAAGATTAGCACGGATCGGCTTCTTTTCTGTCATTTTCTTGTTCCTTTCGTTTAAACTCCGTTGATTTTTTCACACCCGCAACGGTGCGATTACAATAATAGCAAGTATATACACGGCGTGAGATACGTTTAAAAATACCGTACACACGCATTTTTATCAAATTTAATATTTTACAGGCCGCCGTCACAAATCTAAGCATAAGCGTCATGACCAAACGGCTTACGGTGAAACGCCAAATCAAAAAACCGATCAGCGCAAACACAAACGCATAGGCGCGAATCCTGCCGTAGGAAAGATTAAAAAACAACACCAACATGACAACAGCGGAAATAACGCAAAACGTAAAATCACAAATAAACAGAACTGCTGCGTTTTGCGCACGGCGCAATCTGAACAGACGGAAAACATCGAACACTGCGCAAAGAAAAGCACCCACAGCGACAGACCAAAGCGCAAGTGCGGAATGAAGTAAGTATTCGCCCTGCACCTATTGCCGCCCGAAGATTCCAAAACGCTTTTTGCGCGGAGTGTCATCGAAATAAACGATAGCAGTAATATTTCCGTTAACCGTCAACTCGCCGTTTTCGATAGAAAGATTCTTTATAGACAACCCGTCTCCGCTGATATTAAGTTGAGAATCACCGACAGATAAACTGACAAGCGTTTCATCAAAACTTACAACATCATCGACTGCGGTGACAGACAAACTCGACCTTGAATCGAGCGAAAGGGTATGCTTTCTTGAATTCATAGCCGTTCCTCCGTTTACATACTTGATAATATGACGGAGGAATGAATTTTATTCCAAAACTTCGTACATTTCGGCGGCTTCTGCTTTACGTGTAGTTTCAGCAACAGAAACGACCCGAAATTTGGTGGTGCGGCTTCCGTAACGCACCTCGATAACATCGCCTATCTTAACATCGTAAGAGGGCTTTACCACCTTGCCGTTTACCGAAACAAGGTTTTCGCCACACGCTTCGTTTGCAACGGTACGGCGTTTTATTATTCTTGAAACTTTAAGATATTTATCTAATCTCATAATATAAAAAATAGACCAATAAGGCAGGGAGTTAACCCTGCCTTATTATATACAAATCTTATTTGTTAACAGCGTCTTTAAGGTCTTTACCTGCAACAAATGCGGGAGCCTTAGAAGCAGGGATAGTGATGGTTTCTTTGGTCTTGGGGTTACGGCCAACTCTTTCTGCTCTTTCCTTAACCTTGAAAGAACCAAATCCTGCGATTTGAACCTTGCCGCCGGTAGCGAGTTCGGTTTCGATAGCCTTAAACATTGCATTTACTGCTGCTTCTGCATCTTTCTTTTTAAGGTTAGTGTTATTTGCTACGAATTCTACGAGAGTGGACTTGTTCATAATTATAATTTCCTTTCAAATATATTGTATTCGATGACATTATATCACCATTCTTCCCTATTCGCAAGGGTTTTTTACACATTTTCGCAAAAAACCATCTAATTATGACGATTTTTTATCAATTTTTCTTTGATTCCTGCCAAAATCGTTCTTTTTCTTCGCGTGTTGCCTCGTTTAACGTCTTTCCAGAAGCGTTACAAAGCGTTTCCACACGCTCAAAACGCGACAAAAACTTCTCGTTTGCATTATATAACGCCTGTTCCGCATCTACTCCTGCGAGTCTTGCGGCATTGACGACCGAAAGCAAGAGGTCGCCGAATTCTTCCTCGACCTGTTCTTTTGTGCCGTTTGAAATCGCTTCGTTCACCTCATGTGCTTCTTCAAACACTTTGGTCATCGCCTCGGGTGCGTCATCAAAATCGAACCCCATTTTCCGCGCTTTCTTGCCCAGTTTGTCGGCACGCATAAGCGCAGGAAGCGACGGCGTTATCGAACGTAATACTTCGGTGTCGCTCTGTTGTTTTTTTGTTTCGCGCTTGATTTTATCCCAATTCGCCAAAACATTATCTGTTCCGCTTACGGTAACATCGCCGAAAACGTGAGGATGACGGACAATAAGTTTTTTGCATATATCGTTGCAAACTTCGGATATACCGAATTTGTCCTCTGACTCTGCGATATCGGCATGAAAAACCACCTGAAGAAGTACGTCGCCCAATTCTTCGCGCATCATCTCGGCATCGTCTTTATCAATGCCCTCGATAAGTTCGTACGTTTCTTCCAAAAGGTCGCGGCGGATACTCTTATGTGTCTGCTCTGCATCCCAAGGACATCCGTTGGGAGCGCGAAGTATTTTTATAATACTCACAAGGTCGTCAAATGTATATTCGTTTTTATTCAAAAGTTCTTCTTTTGTCATATATATCAATCATTCCTCGATTTTCATATCTGCCTTAAGCCAATTGCGTCTGATCAATATAGCGGCAAGTTTATTACCCATAGGCAACAACCTTACCTCGTCCTCTTTGATTGCGCGGAACACAAGCACAGTAACGGCATAAGTGATAACCAACGCTATACCCGAAACCAGCAAAATTGCAAACGATGCAATTCTTGTATCGGTCGAGCCTCCGACAATCGAAGCCCACAGCGATTTTGCGCCGAGATACGCGCCGTATGTAACTGCAGCGGAAATAACTCCGCAAAGCAACGGTCGTGCAAACATACCGCTGAGTTTTAGTTTTACGCCGCAATACTTCTGCAGAAAATGTATATCAATAAGCATTACTATCAAATAACAGATCACCGAACTTAGCGGTGCGCCGTAGATTCCTAAAGGGCTGTAAAGCAATGCAATCTCCGAAACAATAAGCACGGCTATACCTATAAGCACCGCAACAAACGGAAGATGCGGTTTTCCGTACGCGTTCAATAGCGAGTTGCAGGTAGAAACTATCGAAATAAAGAACACAGCAAACGCAAGTATAGCAAGTGAAACCGATGCCGCGTCCAAAAGCACAAGCCCGTTTCCGTCTGCCATAAGCATTGATTCCGACCATTTATCTGCGCCGTAAAGCAACGCGATACAATGTCTGCCAGTCACGAGCAAAAATACACCGCAAGGAACAGCAATTATTCCCGAAATTCTTATCGCCTGTTCGGTAAGTTGAGCCGCACGGCGGTTTTTCTTCACCGAAAGCGCACCCGAAATAGCAGGTAATATGCTTGTCGCTATCGGGAACACAAGTGTTGCGGGTAAAAGGTCGTATATCGGAACAGAAAGTCCTGTATATGCAGAAAACAGTTTTTCTGCCGCCGACATACTCTCGCCCGAATCGACAAGACAGTTTACAATTATAAGTGTATCAAGAAATTGTGAAAAATACAAAGCCGCCGCCGTAAGTGTAACGGGAAGCGCAACAAGAACAATTAACTTTAACAGTTTATTATCGCTTTCCAAATCACCATCGGTATCGTTCGGTTTGCTTTTTTTGGAAAATTTACGGTAAATAAGTATATATACAGTAGCGAAAAACGTACCTACCGTTACGCCGCTGATGGCACATGCCGCCTGAATCGCAACACTCGCCCCCATATTCGCGGCATACATCACCGCGCCCAAACCTACCGTGAGTTTAAAAAACGCTTCGATAAACTGAGAAATCGCGGTAGGATACATATTTCTAAGTCCCTGAAAATATCCGCGTACAGCCGCGCAAACACAGATAAAGAACAGCGACGGTGCGATTATCCGCATAGCCAATGCGCTATCGGCATGACCTGTCATATTGGCAATGTCGGGCGCAAATATAACGAGAAGTGTTGCAAAAACAAACCCGATAACGCCAAAAACGAGCATTGCAAGGATCGCTATACGTTTCGCCTCTTTGCCTCTGCCCTTTTCATTACTCGCCGCAACAAGTTTACTTACCGCAACAGGTAATCCGCTTGTGCTTAACATAAACAGCATGGCGTATATAGAATAGGCGGCAGTGAAGATACCGATACCGTCTTTTAATATGTTCGTAAGCGGTATTTTGAATACCACCCCGATTATTTTTACCGCAAAACTTGCTACTGTAAGTATTACCGCTTCACGGAGAAAACTTCTGCCTCTTTCGGCAGAAGTATTTTTAACTTCTTCATTCATTGTAAATTAAATAAACTCCCTGAGCAACGAATTTTCGGGAATATAGTCATCACTTATCTGAGGGACTCTCTCAAGAATCTCGATAAGCGAGCGGGCGTTTTCATAATGAGTGCTATCTGATTTTACGGTTTTAAGCAGACGGATAGCATCGTCATTAAGAATGCCGCGTTCGTACGGGAAAAAGGTATTTATCGTCACGTCCGCATATTTACGGAACGGTTCTATAGACGCATACTCGTTTGATTTAACGTTATCCCAAAGGTCATAGGTATGCTCTGCACTTGCATTACGGTGACGCGAATCGCGAACCATGCGACGCGCAAAACGGCAATCGGCGTTATCTCCCGCATCGGCATAAAGGTAGATACGGTATATCGCGCTCTCGTCGGGTGCTTCACGGAAAAGTTGAAGATTAAGCGCGTGAAGTCCCTCTATAAGAACAACATCGCCCTCGTTGAGTTTGATGCGTCGATAATCATCGGTACGTGCACCAACCTTAAAATCGTACATCGGAATAGGCGTTTCTTTTCCTGCAAGAAGATCGGCAAACGTATTGCCTATCATATCAACACGAAGACTGTTTATTGATTCGATATCACGTGTGCCGTCGGGCAGATAAACGCTCTCGTCAAGATTGCGATAATAATCGTCAAGCGAAATGGTATGCGCCATTCTTCCCGATGCGTTTATAAGTTCGGACAGTTTGCGCGTAGTAGTAGTCTTACCTGCGCACGAACCGCCTGCAATAAGCACAAGTTTTATGCCAACGTCTCTTACGATTCGTTCGGCTATGGCATTAATAGTCGTTTCGTAATGAAGTTCGTCATTACGAATCTGTTCTAAAATCTTTTCGTTCAAAGAATCTCATCCTTTCGGTATTTTGAGAAAAAAGCCTCGGCTTCGTCAAACCCCAACCCCTTATCCTCACGCAGATATTCAAAAGGATATTTAGGAAATGCATGACGCAAAATCTCGTCACGGTTCGGGCTGACAAGTTTGGTTATAGACCCTGCTCCGCATGCGAATACGGTGGAGTGTTCCTCCATCATGAGTACATTATAAAGGTTTTCCTTATTCGGCAAAGTATATCCGGTATTTTCTGCATTTCCGACGGTATTTTTCTGTCGGTAAAGATAATAAGGTTTATATCCCGATTGACCCAACCTTGTACGGGCGTATTCGACCGATGCACGTGCGAAATCGCCTTCGGGATCGTAATAACCGTCGCCTACGAACCGAATGTTGGCAGCGTTCTTAATAGAAAGCGTATGAACGGTTATGTTCGTAAAGCCTAAACCTATAACGTCTTCTATACTCTGTCTGAAACTTACTTCGGTATCACCGGGAAGTCCTGCAATAAGGTCTGCATTAACCGAATCGAACCCGATATTCATAGCAAGTTCTGCTGCATCAAAAAACTGCTTTGACGTATGTTTTCTTCCTATTTCATTAAGGACATAATCGCTTGTCGTTTGAGGATTGATACTTATACGTTTTACGCCGTTTGATTTTACCGCCTGCAATTTTTCGGCAGTGATCGTATCGGGTCTGCCTGCTTCAAAAGTATATTCGGTATTATCATTAATGTCCACACTGCTGTTTATACAGCCGAGCAGACGGTTTATTTGAAATTCATCAAGTATCGACGGTGTACCGCCGCCGATATATACAGCGCGCAAACGCATACCCAAGCGTCTTATCATATCGCCTGTATCGCGAATATCACGCATGAGTTTTTCGAGGTATTCGGGAATAAGAGCGAACAGTTTCGCATTACTGTATGAAACAAAACTGCAATAATCGCACCTTGTAGGACAAAACGGGATCGATACGTACATACCGCAATCATTGTCCCTGACATCGCTAAGCATTTTTTGCTGTATTAATGCGGTTTCGACCGAAAGTGTCGATTTTTCGTTTGACACATTATAGTCGCGGCTGAAAAGCGTAATAACTTGTTCTGCCGTGTATCCTCTATCCAGATAATACTTTGCCCTCTTTACAGGGCGAAGTCCCGTTATATAGCCCCAAGGAAGTCCAAACCCGAAAAGTTTGCTTCCTGCTTCCAAAAACGCTTTTCCGAGCGCATTCATAGCATAAAACTCGTCATTCATAGGGATAGACGGTGTGTATCCGCCCGAAAAACAACCTTCTGCCTGTTTATCGCCCGAAGAAAGGATTACGCGTGAAACAAATATATGTTGTTCCCTATCGCTTTCTTCAAGATAAAAATATGCCGAATTTTCGCTCGTATCGTTCTGCTTAAACTTCTCACCCGGAAAATAAAGCAGACAAAGTGTTTGAAAATAATAATCGTTCAGATAACCTGTACGGTTATCTATAACTAATTTCATTTACGAAACTCCCGTGTATCTATTATAACATTTATAGGTCCGTCGTTCTGCACACTTATATCCATGTGTGCGCCGAAAACACCCGTTACGGTAGGAAGAACCTTACCTATTTCTGCGGCAAGAGAATCAAACATACGCTTTCCCTCGTCATATTTTGCGGCATGGGTGCAATCGGGACGGAAACCGCGAGTCACTCTACCCGCAAGTACAAAATTGGAAATAAGCATAACACTTCCGCCGACAGCAGACGCATTAAGCGAGAGTTTACCTGCTTCATCGCGAAAAACACGCAAACCCGAAATCTTATTTGCCATTTTTGCCATATCCTCATCGGTATCGTCGTCAAAAACACCGATATAGGCAACAAGACCTTGCCCGATTTTGGAAACAACCTTGCCGTCCACAACGCATTCGGCGTTATGGACACGCTGTACTACTGCTCTCATATAGTTCCTCTCGAAACATCGCGTACACCTTTAATGCGATGCAATCCGTTGATAATATTGCGCAAATGATCAACGCCGCTACACTTGATACCGACCTGAATGATCATTTCGCCCGCATTTTCACGCGTAGCGATCGAAGTTACTGCGACCTTCATATCGGTAAGTGCCAACGTTATATCGGCAATAAGGTGAGGCGAATACTCCGCAATAATATTCAATCCCGCTTCGAAACTGCCTATTGTCTGTTTATTGAGTTTTTCCGACCAAGAAGCCACGACCCAACGGTCTTTACTGTTTGGATCGGAAAGACCTGCCTGTGCATTAACACAATCGTATTTATGGATAGAAACGCCATAACCGCGTGTAATAAATCCGATAATATTATCACCGGGAAGCGGATTGCAGCATTTTGCGAACTTAACGGTACAACCCTCAACACTATCCACAATAACGCTCTCGGCGTTGGTGCGAGAATTCTTCTCATGACGCGTCGACTTAATCAAATCGGCGGGAGTCGGGGCTGCAGTTTCGGTTTGAGGCGAAACCACGCGCATAAACTCCTCGCGAAGTTTGACAGCAATTTTCGACACAGAAAGACCGCCGTGGCCGATATTGTTATAAAGGTCATCAACATCGGGAAGCGACAAACGGTTTGCGAGATTTTTCATTATCTCGTTCTTCTGCGTTTCGGTATACTGTCTGCCGTAACGCTTTATTTCGCGTTCGAGTTCGGTTTTACCAACTACGATATTCTCGGAACGGCGTTCTTTTTTGAAGAACTGTTTTATCTTGTTTCTTGCTTCGCCCGAACGTACAATTTTAAGCCAATCGCGCGACGGTCCTTTAGACGAAGCACTCGTTAAGATCTCTACAATCTGACCTGTTTCAAGAATCGTATCAATCGGTACTATACTGCCGTTAACCTTTGCGCCGACCATTTTATTGCCGACAGCCGAGTGAATAGCGTAGGCAAAATCTATAGGCGTACTGTTATTGGGCAGGTTGACAACGTCACCGCGGGGTGTGAACACAAATATTTCGTCTTCAAAAAGGTCTATCTTAAGAGGACGGAAGAATTCATCGGGGTCGTCGGCATCTTTTTCGGTTTCGATAAGAGTACGGATCCACTGCAATTTCGCATCAATGTCTGCTTTTGCCTGTTCGCCCGATTTATATTTCCAATGCGCAGCGATACCGTATTCGGCAACGCGGTGCATTTCCCATGTTCTTATCTGTACTTCAAAAGGAATACCGTTCTTGCCGATAACCGTTGTATGAAGCGAACGGTACATATTCGGCTTAGGTGTAGAAATATAGTCCTTGAATCTGCCCGGAATAGAATTGAACTGCTCGTGAATAATACCCAATGCGGTATAGCAATCCAATTCGGTATCCACTATTATACGCAGCGCATAAAAATCGTATATCTCATCAAACTGTTTGCTCTGAGTATACATCTTTTTATAAATGCTGTAAATTGTCTTTACTCTTTCTTGCAGGGTAAATTTAACGCCGTACGACTTTAAACTTTCCTCCACTTTTTCAACCGCGCTGTCAAGAAAATTCTTATTTTCACCGTAACGTTTATTTATCTCATCCGAAACTTCCTGATATCCTATCGGGTCGAGATAATAAAGCGCCAACGTTTCAAGTTCCTGCTTTATCTTTTGGATACCGAGTCTATGCGCAAGAGGCGCATAAACGTGCATCGTTTCAAGCGCTATTGAACGTTGTTTTTCGGGTGTGCGCACGTCAAGAGTACGCATGTTATGCAATCTATCGCAAAGTTTTACGAAAATAACGCGAATGTCCTTGCTCATCGCAAGGAACATTTTACGCAAATTCTCTATACTCTCGTCTTGCTTGGTTTCAAAAGGAATATGAACGAGTTTGGTTACACCGTCAACTATATCGGCAACATCGGCGCCGAATTCCTTTCGGATAAGTGCAAGGTCGATCTTATCCGAGCAATCCTCCACCGTGTCGTGCAAAAACGCCGCGCAGATCGAATCGGTGTCAAGTTGAAGATTTAAAACTTCTTCTGCTACCGAAAGCGGATGGACAATATAGTCCTCGCCCGAGATACGCTTTTGCCCCTCATGCAACTTATCGGCATATCCGTATGCTTTATATATTTTATCGTAATCGTAACTGCCTGCCTCTTTTACCCGCGCAAACAGTATTTCGGCTTGTTTAAGCATTGTTTTTACCCTTGCCTCCCCGCGCGTATTGCACGGAGAAGAGGCGATTCATCAATATTTATTTTACCCGAAGAAGGTATCATCTTTAAAAATGCAGTATTGCCTCCCTCGCGGTATGTAAGCGACAAAAGATTTTGCTCACGTAAGACCTCGAGAATTATACGGAACTTGCAAGGCGTGACCGAAATATCGAAATCACGCTCGAGTATTCTGACCGCAGAGGTCAACGAAATACATCTGCCTTCATGTCCCGATTCGCGGCGGACATATCGGAAAATATTTCGGAAATCCGAAAGGTCGGGAATATCGTTTTCTGCGCCCTCATAGTTATCCCCTGCAACAAGCATTTCAAAATGAGAATTGCAAAGAGCAACATTGTTTTGCTCATCACGCGACAACTTTATTTCCTTGACAAACAACTGAGGTGCGCGAGAACCCATATATTCATTCATATCGACGGTAAATACAACGTCACATATATCACCGTCGCAATAATCGAAACTGTCGAACTGCATACCGAAATACACCGCATTAAGCGAATGGCTCTTACCCTTTTCGGTGCCGCTTATACGGAATCTGACATGTTTGCCTTGCGACAACGGAATAATATCATGAAGCGTTACATCGCGCATAACAAACACAGGTTGAGGGTTCGAAAGACCAAACGGTTCAAGACGTAAAATTTCGTCTACGCCCTTTTCGGTGAGGTCAGAGAATTTCGCCTCGCATTCTATTTCCAAAGGAACTGCACAGTTACCGCTATCAAGCAACGGTTCGGCATATTCGTTTATCTTTTGGCGGAATTCGTCGATTTTCGACCGTTCTATCGAAAGTCCTGCCGCAAGTTCGTGTCCGCCGTATTCTACAAGAAGTCCGCCACAGGCAGAAAGCGCATCCATAAGCGAAAATCCTTTTATACTTCTGCCCGAACCCTTTGCGGTATCGCCGTCAAGCGAAAACAAAATACACGGACGCGAGTAACGCTCAGCAAGTTTCGAAGCCACTACACCGATAACACCCTGATGCCAGTCGTCATAAGCAAGTACAAGGAAACGGTCTTCTTTATGCGATTGTTCGATAAGTTCAACCGCCTGTTCGTATATTTTTTGCTCGGTTGCCTGACGGAGTTTGTTTATCTCGCAAAGTTCCTCGGCAATAACATCGGCTTCGTTAGGATCTTCGGTAAGCAGAAGTTCAACTGCACGGGATGCGAATGCTATTCTACCCGCCGCATTGATACGGGGTGCAAGAACATATCCGACCGTCGCAGAAGTTATCTTCTTTACTTTTTTGCCGTATTTAACTATACCTGCGCGACGCATAAGCGCAAGTAATCCCAGATTATCGGTTTCGGCAAGTTTTTGCAAACCTATGCCGATTATACGTCTGTTTTCGCCTATTATCGGCATAACATCGGCAACGGTGCCGACGGCAATTATATCCGAATAAAGTTCAAGTATTCTTTCGGTACTTCCTTCAAGTGCGCAAAGCAATTTAAATACAACGCCCACCCCTGCAAGATTGCGGAAAGGATATTCGCTGTCCTCACGGTGAGGATTTACGATTGCCACGGCATCGGGGAGAGTTTCGCGGCAGGAATGGTGATCGGTTATGATCATATCTATTCCTATGCTCTTAGCATACTCCGCTTCCGCCACAGCGGTTACACCCGTATCAACGGTAATTATCAGGTCAACTCTGCCTTTCATCTTATCGATAACAGGCTGACTTAAACCGTAACCCTCGGATATACGTTCAGGGATAAAATATTCGCATTCAACCCCACAGGAAGTAAGATAGAGATAGAGCATGACTGTACTTGTAACGCCGTCAACATCGTAGTCGCCGTATATACATACGCGCTGTTTCTTATCTATTGCCTGTAATATACGTTCGACCGCCTTGTC
Source organism: Eubacteriales bacterium (assembly GCA_045652625.1). Taxonomy (GTDB): domain Bacteria; phylum Bacillota; class Clostridia; order Oscillospirales; family CAG-382; genus Coliplasma. The sequence goes on from JAZRUR010000007.1 coordinate 29,321, forward strand.
CATATCTTTAAGAAGGAACGGGTCATACATGGGAATAGAATCCTTGTTGAGAAAAGTTTCTATTTCTTCTTTCTCCAACAGACCGCGATTAATTAATATTTTTGCAGTAAGCGGCAACAAATTACATTCTTTCGCAACTTTTTCGCAAAGCGCATCATCTATTTCGCTTATCTGCCATTCGCGTTTTGTCATGTGCTCACCTCTTTCTATAAAACCGGATATTATCTATCAATCAACGTTTAAAATGTTTTACTATGTTAATGTTGAAATCAACCGTATATGCTTCGTTAAGAATATATAAACCCTCGTATTCATCGCCAAGCGAAACACTTGCGATTGCAGTATATGAACCGTTGGGTTCGACCGTTACTCTGTCATAATCGATTGTGGCTGAGATCAATTCACTGTCGATAGCATCTAACGCTTCTCTCGCGCCGATAACTTTTATATCAAACCCGTTATTTATCTTGTATTCAACTTCGTCAGGAAGATTCAATACCGTTATTTTATCGCTTGTTATGCGGTAGGTACGGACAGATAGTTTGGGCATGGTCACCTTTACGGTTATTTTAGAAATGCCGCTATCGTTTGTTATTCCCGACGGCAGTATAGAACCGACGTTGAATTCAAATTCTTTTTTTCCGTCGATCGTTGTTTCGTCAATGGGAATTACAAGTTCATCAATGCCGTCAAGCACCTCTGGAGAACCCGAAACCATAACGGAATCTGCCGAAAGTTCGATCCCGACATCGCTGACATTAAACACTCCGCCGTTAAACATTACTCGAATCGGCAGATTTTTTTGTTTGGTTACGGTGACCGTCACATAAGCCGTATTTTCCGAAACCGTAACATAAGGATTATCTATAACCTTACCGCTTTTATCGCGAAGTTCAATAGCGCCGTAACCGTAAATATTGTCGCTTATTTCATAACCGTCAAGATTAAACTTCACGTACGCGCCCTCGATAGAATCAAGCACGGACGCGGGGCCAGAAACAACCACCGACAACGGATTTGCGACAGAATTCACGAACGAAACGCCCTCGGTCATAACATAATCGTTTCCTGTATCGACAGAAACCGAAATAAGTTCGTCACGTTGGGTAAACTCGTCTACATATACAGTAGCGGTTGTCGACGATTGCGAAACAACCTCTATTCCGTTAGGAGAATATACAACTATGTTAAGTGTTTGGTTTCCTGCGCCTTGTGATTGGGAAACGTCAATAACAGCGCGGAAATCCGAAGCATCAAGCGCATTCAGTTCGGAGCGTATGCCTTTTGCAACAACGGTTATAGAAGAAAACTCTTGTTCCCTCGCAAGTGTATACCCCTTGTTCTCTGCGAGTGCCGTTTCGCCCTCTATAACTACCGAAACTCCGTCAAAAGTGCGTTCGAAAAGCGTACTGTCGTAACCGATCGCATATATCCAAAGCACGAACGAGCCGATAACCGAAAGTGCAACCACAGCGACTTTTTGAAGACGCGACATACGCTTGTTTTGCTTCGCGTTGGATTCTTCGGTCTTTTTATTTGTGTTCATCCTTTGTTTCGCCGCCCTTTTTGAAAAATTTGCCTTTTACAACCTCTGCAATATGCTTTTTATCTTCTCCGAGAAGATTGTTAGCAAGATATGCTTCGACTCTTGCGCGACTAAGGTTGCGGTGAAGATTACCGTCTATCGCTATTGAAATAGCGCCTGTTTCCTCCGAAACCACCAAAATAAGCGCATCGCTGTTTTCGCTCATACCGATAGCGGCGCGATGGCGTGTACCGAGTTCTTTAACGATATCGTCGTTAGCAGAAAGCGGGAGAAAACATCCTGCCGCATGAATACGGCCTTTACGGATTATAACCGCACCGTCATGGAGCGGTGCTTTATTATAAAATATATTGCCAAGCAAAAGCGAAGAAGTTACTGCATCAATGGTAGTACCTGTACGTATAACGTCACCAAGACGGGTGTTGCGTTCGAAAACTATAAGCGCACCCATTTTTTTCTTGGACAATTCTTCGACAGCGACAACAATTTCGCCTACCGCACTCTTCACAACGGCGGCTTCGTCACTATCGAGTCTTCCCTTGAAGTTATCGCCTACTCCGCCCACTTTTTCAAGTGCGCTTCGAAGTTCGGGCTGAAAAACTATAACGATTGCAATTAATCCTACCGAAAAGACGCCGTTGAGTATAAAATTAAGCGCACGCATTTCAAACAGACTGCTTAAAATAAGCAAAACTGACAAAACACCGACACCGAGCAAAAGTTTGCCCGCACGGCGTCCGCGCACAAATTTTATAACCCAGAAAAGCAACAACGCAACTATCGCGATATCAAGTAAATCTATAATACCTATACCTGCAAGTTGATTCCAAACATATTCAAGATAATCAAGAATTGCGTTCATTTTCTTCTCCCCTTTCGGCCTTTTACAAGTAGAATAGTTTAATTAAAATATTTTAACATATTACACTCATCGTGTCAACGGTAGTATTTGGTTTATTTGTCAAAAAAATCCTTATATTTCAACAGATTTTCTATTGCTCTGCCTCTGTGGCTGACAGCGTTTTTCTCCTCCGATGACATTTCGGCAAATGTCTTGTCAAACGGCGGATAATAGAACACGGGATCGTACCCGAATCTGCCATCTCCGCGAAGTTCGTCTATTATAACACCTTCGCTTTCGCCGTTAACGTATAACGTTTCGCCGTCGGGACGGCATACGCACATCGAGCATACAAATTTTGCGTTTCTTTTTGCATCGGGTTGCTTTTTAAGTTCGCTTAACAACTTTTCGATATTATCGGCATCGGTAGCGTTTTTACCTGCATATCGCGCCGAATAAACGCCGGGCGCTCCGCCAAGCGCATCGACAACAAGTCCGCTGTCATCGGCTACCGAAATCAGACCCGTATAGTCGCAAAGTGTTTTTGCCTTGATATATGCATTACCCTCGAAACTGTCGGCGTTTTCTATTATTTCGCCGGTAAAGCCCGTTTCTTTTATTGTTATTATTTCGGCTTCTACGCCCATTTGCTCAAAGCAAGAGCGAAATTCCGAAACCTTATGAGCGTTATTTGTAGCAAAAACGATTTTTATCATTCTTTTTCATCCTCAAAGAAGGCATTTATAAACTCGCTTGGATCGAACGGACGTAAATCGTCAATTCCCTCGCCTACACCGATAAACTTAACGGGTATGCCGAGTTCGCGTTTGATTGCAAGAATTATACCGCCCTTTGCCGTACCGTCGAGTTTGGTAAGAACAAGGCCCGTAATATTCGCCGCTTTGCCGAATTCCTTTGCCTGAATAAGCGCATTCTGACCTGTTGAGGCGCCCAAAACAAGCAAGGTTTCGCGCTGAGCATTGGGTGATTCTCGGTCGATAACACGGTTTATTTTAGCAAGTTCATCAATTAGATTCTTTTTGTTATGAAGTCTTCCTGCCGTATCGACAATAAGCACGTCGCTGTTTGCCTTTTTTGCGGCGGCAACGGCATCAAAAACAACTGCGGCAGGGTCTGCTCCCTCGTTTTGACGTATTATGGGCACGTTATTTCTTTCTGCCCAAATACCAAGTTGCTCTGCGGCAGCCGCACGGAAGGTATCGGCGGGAGCAAGCATAACATTTTTGCCGCTTTCTGCAAGATAATGCGTAATTTTGCCGATAGACGTGGTCTTGCCGACACCGTTAACGCCGATGATAAGCAAAACATTCAAACCGTCGCCCAAGTCCAATTTTCCGCTTTCGCCTACCGATTCGGTAAGTATCTTGCGGAACTCATCTCTTGCCAACGACGCGTCCTTTATCTTCTGTTCCTTAAGTCTTTCGCGCAGTTCGTTTACGAGATAGTCCGATGTTTCTACGCCGACATCTGCCATAATAAGCAGGTCGCACAGTTCTTCGAAGAAGTCGTCATCGACCTTATCGTAAGACGAAAACAAATCGTTTACAGGTTTCAAAAGCGCATCTTTGGTCTTTTTCAATCCGTTTTTTAGTTTATCGAAAAAACTCATATTTAAGAGATATTCTCCTTAACTTGTTATATTTACTCGGCGTATTCTTTGATAATATCGTCGAGTTTAGCCATGTTCAGTTTCATGTAATCGGAAATGCCCTTCTGACGCATAGTGATACCGTAGATAGTATCGGCGCGTTCCATAGTACCGCGACGGTGAGTGATAAGAATATACTGCGTCTTATCGCTGTTGCGGCGTACATACGATGCCAATTTAACGATATTTACATCGTCAAGCGCACTTTCTATTTCGTCAAATACACAGAACGGCGAGGGATTTACCTTTTGCAAAGCAAGGTACAGCGAAATCGCCGCAAACGATTGCTCACCGCCGGAAAGAAGCGAAATAGAGCGAACACTCTTACCGGGAACTTTAAGCACGATGTCGATACCGCATTCAAGCGGAAGCAACGGGTCTGTAAGTTCTGCCCTTGCACTGCCGCCGCCGAAAAGTTCTGTAAACACGGCATTAAACTCGGTATTGATCTTTTCGAAACATTCAAGGAAGGTTTCTTTCATTCCCGATGCAAGTTTTGCAATAGTCTTATCGAGCGATATCCTTGTTTTGTTAAGGTCGTCGGTCTGTGCTGTAAGGAAATCGTAACGCTCTTTCGTCACGCGGTATTCTTCAACCGCGTTAACGTTTATCACGCCCATTGCGCGGATTTTGGATTTAAGCGAAGCAAGACGTGTACTTGCCTTATCCATTTTTTCTTTGGGAAGACGGAACGACTGAGCATCCGAATAGGTAAGTTCATATTCGTCCCAAAGTTTGCCCGTTACAGTATCGTATTCGGTATTGACCGAGGTGCATTTCATTTCCGCTTCGGTAACTGCTCGGAAGGCTTCTTCCTTTGTAGCGGAAACCGTTTTTTGCTTTATACGCATCTCGTTTAACTGTTTTTCTTTTTCTTCTCTGCCCGATATAAGGTCGGCTAAACGTTTATCGCAGTTTGCAATAACCGAATCACATTCTGCACATTCTGCATTGAGTCTGCCTATTTCGGCGATGCATTCCTTGATAACCGATTCTGCCTTTTCGATAGAAGTATTACCGATCGTAATACGTGCCGAAAGTTCGGTTTCTCGGCGAACCGAAACCGCAAGTCGTTCTCCCGCAACAGAAACCTCGTTCTTTGCGGCGAACAAAGCCATTCTCGCTTCGCTTACCTTGGCAAATGCAGTTTCCTCAACACGCTTTAAGTTTTCGGCATTAAGACGTGCATCGTCACGCGCCTTTGTTGCCTCATTAATAGCATTTAACAGTTTTTCGGTTTCAGCGGTTATGTCAGCGAGTTCAGACTCCAATTTTACCAAGATCTCACCGTCGGAAGTAAGCGAATCTATACGTCCTTCTTCCTCGGTGATACGCACCGAAAGCGAGTCTTTGGTTGCGTTATGTCCCGCTTTTGCGGTGTTTGCTTCGGAAAGAGTAACGCGAAGTGATTCGAGTTCATTATCAACTTTCGCGCAATCTGCCGTGATTTTTTCGCTTTCCGCTTCGAGTTTCGCAATATTTGCTTCGCGTTCTTTAATCTTTTCGCCAAGACGTTCGATATCCATTGCGCGAGTAAATACGCCAACCTTAACAGCAGAAGAACCGCCCGTATAACTACCACCTGCGTTAATTATCTGACCGTCAAGCGTAACTATCTTTATTCTAAAACCGCTTTCACGGGCAATCGCAGATGCCGAGTCGATATTATCGGCAATAACCGTTCTGCCGAGAAGGTCATTTACAACGCCCTCGAACTTTTTATCGTATTTAGCCAATTCGGAGGCTATACCGATATAGCCCGACATATCCTTGATCGCAGATACATCAGACTTCTTGCCGTTTACGCTCTGCAACGGCAGGAACGTCGCTCTGCCGAGTTTATTTTCTTTAAGATATCTAATACAAGCCTTCGCGTCCGATTCTTTATCGACAACGATAAACTGCACCGATGCCGCAAGTGCTGTTTCAAGCGCGATTACATATTCGCTATCGGAAGAAATTATATTAGAAACCGTGCCGTAAAGCCCGATTTTGTTTCCGTTATTCTTAATCTCGCCCGAGGTGCAATCGTTAATTACGCGTTTTACGCTTTCGGAATAACCTTCAAGCAGATTTTCAAGCCTTGTAAGTTGGTCGCGGCGTTGTTCCTCGCCCGAAAGTGCGATCTTCTCTTTGGTTATCTCATCGCCGATATTACGAATTTTTTGCAAAAGCGTTGCGCGTTCGTAATCAAGCGAAATTATCTTATTCTCGGTGTCGCTTACAAGTTTCGATGCGGTGGCAAGTGCATCGTCAATCTTTAAAAGTTCGGCTTCGAGTGCGTTCATACGCTCACGCGCGGCAGTAAGTCTGTCGGCGTTCTCCGCAGCATTGCGCTTCTCCGCTTCGAGAGATGCTTTACATGCCGCCTCGCGCGCAGTAACCAAAGCCTTTTCGGCAACAAGAGTTTCAAGTATTGATGCCGAATTTTCACCCTTTTTATCCGCAGAAAGCGATTCGTTTCTTGCGTTTTCGTATGCAGTTTCCGCTTCTGTGGAATCTGCTTCGTATTTAGCAAGTCTTTCCTCGGCTTCTTTCTTTGCATTTTCGCACTCGGCAGTATTTTTCTCTGCCTCAGCCTTTTCGGCAACAGCGGCAGAAATAGTCGCTTTTGCCTCATTTGCCGATTCTTCGGAGTGAGCAATCTCGTTTTCGCAGACGGCTTTTTTACCCTCTGCCTCGCCTTTTTTATGTACCGCTTCGGTCTTTTCGCGTTCACATTCGCTCATTATGCGCGAGAACTCATAACTTTCGTTAAGAATCCTATCTGTTGCCTCATCACAAGCGGCAACCTCGCGTTCGGCGGATTCAAGCGCTATTTTTGCGGCGGCAAGGTCGGTTTCACATTCAACGCGCCTCATACGGAGATAATCAAGTCTGTCGAGCCAAAGGGTTATTTCTATCCCTTTCTTTTCCTCGCTCAACACAAGATACTGCTTTGCATTTTCTGCCTCTTTTTCAAGCGGGCCTATACGCGAAGCGATTTCCGAAAGTATATCGTTTACACGGACAAGGTTGTTTTCGGTATCACGCAGTTTGCGTTCTGCTTCGAGTTTCTTATAGCGTATTTTCGAGATACCTGCCGCTTCTTCGAAAATACTTCTGCGTTCGTCGTCTTTTTGGGAAAGCACTTCGGCTATTTTACCCTGACCGATAACAGAATAACCCTCTCTGCCTATACCTGTATCATAAAACAGTTCGTATATATCCTTCAAACGAACCTGTTTTTTATTTATGTAATACTCACTTTCGCCGCTACGGTAGAGTTTACGGGTAACCGTAACCTCGGTATAATCGGAAAGACGGTAACCGTTGCTTTTTGCCGAATCGTTTTCAGATTCGTCGGTTTCGCTTTCGATAGTGATATGGTTTGCGCGGTTATATTCCTCCTCGGTGTCGATACAAAGCGATACCGAAGCACAGTTTGCGGCAGTACGCGAGGCGGTGCCGTTAAAAATAACGTCCTCCATTCTGCTGCCGCGCAACGATTTCGCGCTCATTTCACCCAATACCCAACGGATAGCATCGGAAATATTAGATTTACCGCTTCCGTTAGGGCCGATAATAGCGGTCACGCCGCTATCAAAATTAATGCGCGTTTTATCGGGGAAAGATTTAAATCCCTGCATTTCTATTGCTTTTAAGCGCATATTTTATACACTCCTTACACTTACATAAGGTTCAAACCGAGGCACGTCCATAGGTGTTATTTCAACACCCAAAGCACCCGTTTTAGCCTTAATCCGATTTATTGCGGTACCGTTATGTCCGCATAGCATCGAAACATCAGTTTTTTTGATACCGATACAAAGTATTTTGCCGTTACAATCTAATGCCTTTTCGGCAACGATATCGGCATAAACGTAACTTTTTACAAGTTCTCCGATAGCAGGGTGGTTCGCCCCGAACGGCGCATTCGCAAGATTTTCGGAAGAATGAAGTCCTATGCGAAGAACGTTTACACCTGCATCAAGAAATATTTTATAACATTTTGCCGTACGTTCGACAGCCTCCGATAGTTCAAGCGGTTTATATTCGTTCACGCACGTCATGTCATAAAGTTCCGTCCCCTCGAACACAACTGTCGGGTAGATACGCGCTTCCTTTGCGCCCATTTTTACTATATCGCGCGCCGTTTGCATCTCGCTTTCCATAGTCGCGTTCGGCAGACCTATCATCATCTGACCGCCGAATACAAGACCGTTTTCGATAATCTTTTGCGAAGCAAAAAACGAATCTTTCGCATTATGACCTCTGTTTGACGCAGTCAACACAGCGTCGTCCGTGCTTTGCACGCCCAATTCGATATTGGTAACGCGGTAGCGTTTAAGTACCGACAAAACCTCATCATCAATACAATCGGGTCGGGTGGAAATACGTATACTTTCGGCAACGCCTTTATCTATGTATTCATTCGCGACGGAAAGCAGTTTTTCCATACGTGTCCTGTCGATAGCGGTAAAACTTCCGCCAAAAAAAGCGATTTGGCTTTCCGAAAAAGCAGAAGTTTGTTCGCTCTCCAACAGTGCGCGAAGTTCCTCAACTTCGGTATCAATATCTTTTTCGGCAGATTCGCCCGTTATCTTCACCTGCGAACAGAAAACGCAGTTGTTGGGACAACCTGCATGAGGTACGAAAAACGGGATATTACGATGGTTCTTCATCTAATTCTCCCAGTAAAATCAACGCTTCTCTTGCGGCAGCCTGTTCCGCTTCGCGTTTAGACCTGCCTTTACCTTTACCGAGCAAATTCGAATTCAAGTAAACCTCATAACTGAAAACTCGGTCATGCGGAGGGCCTACTTCATCGACTAACGAATAAGTAAGAACCTCTTCGGGTGTTTGCTGAACGATACGCTGAAGTCGGGATTTATAATCCTCTGTGCCGATTTTTATAACCTTATCAACCGTCGATTCGATAAACGGAAGCACAAAGTTTTTCGCACTTTCCATGCCGCTGTCAAGATAAATAGCGGCGATAAGCGCCTCAAACGCATCGGATATCGTGCTTTTTCTGTGGCGTCCGCCCGATGAGGCAGATTCACCCTTTCCGAATAGCATATAATCACCCAATGAAATACTGTTCGCAAACTGCGCTAAAGTATCTTCACACACAAGTGCGGCGCGGGTACGGGTCAAAAAGCCCTCGTCGACATCGGGAAAGCGGTTATACAAAAACTCAGCCGTAATCACCGACAGTATCGAATCCCCCAAAAACTCGCTTCTTTCATTGCTTACCGTAAAACCTTTTTTGCGGTTTTCGTTGCAATAAGACGAGTGGGTAAGAGCAACCGTAAGCAATTTCGTATCACGGAAGATATATTTTATTTCTTTTTCAAGAAGATGAAAATCCTTTTCTTCTCCCATTTAAATTTACTCCTCAGATATTTCGGACTTTTTTGCCATAGTCGCGGCTATTTTATCTATTGTGCCGCCCTGACAGTAAATCATAACCTGCTTTATTGCCGAACGGAACGAATATGCATCCGAACTGCCATGCGCCTTAACAACGGGTTTTGCCAATCCCAAGAACGGCGCTCCGCCGTATTCCGACGGGTCAAGACGCTTTTTTAGATTTTTGGTGTGTTTTAAAGTGAGCGCACCTGCAACGGTTGCAACCTTTGATGCATGGAAAAGGTCTTTTATGGATTTCGACATAAACTTTCCCATACCCTCTATAAGTTTCAACGCGATATTACCTGTAAAACCGTCGCACACAAGCACATCACATTCGCCGAACGGTACTGCTTTGCCCTCGCAATTACCGACGAAATTAATTGTTTTATCCTCGCTCAAAAGTGCATACGCCTCTGTATACAGCGGTGTGCCTTTATGAGGTTCTGTTCCGTTATTAAGCAAAGCGACACGGGGGTTTTCAACACCGAGTACGTTTTCGGCATATATCGAACCCATTTTCGCATAGAGCAACAGCACTTCTGCCGTAGCATCCAAATTAGCGCCGCAATCCAAAAGCACAAACGGCTTTTCGAGCGGAATTACCGAGCCGAGTGCGGCGCGGCGGATTCCCTTAACTCTTCTGATAATAAGCGATGCGGCGGTAAAAAGCGCACCTGTGTTACCTGCACTTACAACGGCATCCGCTTCGCCGTTTTTACAGAGATTACACGCCCAGACAAGAGTGGAATCCTTTTTTTCTTTCATAACAACGCTCGGTTCATCGGTCATCTCGACAACGCTTTCACCGACACGCACAGTTACGTTAGAGGGGAGTTCGCCCAAAGAATCTATTGCATCCTTAGTTCCCACAAGAATAAGGTTAAGACCGTCGGAGGCGAATTCATTTGCGGCATTGATCGCGCCTAAAGCAAGTTCGCTCGGCGAGTTATCTCCGCCCATTATATCAACCGCTACGGTTATTTTCATTTATTAATCACCCTCGCTCCAACCGCAGTTATTCTTGCAATAATAAAACTCACGTGTTTTTTTCTTCAAAGCAGGAGCACCGCATTGAGGACACTTACGCTCGGTAGGAAGATCCCAAGAAGAAAATCCGCATTTCGGGTAATCTTCACACGCATAATAGGTCTTACGGCTCTTTGTCTGCTTTATCATAATACGTTTGCCGCAATCGGGACATGCGATTCCGCTGTCGCGGCGGTAAGGTATAGTCGTCTTGCAATCGGGATAGTTACGACAAGCAAAGAAGTTGCCGTGAGGTCCTTTGCGAAGAAGCATATCGCTTCCGCAGTTGGGACATTTTTCGTCCGCAAGTACCTCGGGCGATTTCTTTTCGTTCTCGCTTTGCTTTGCGGGTTCTGCATCAAGACGTTTTGTGTTACGGCAACGCGGATAGTTCGGACAAGCGGCGAATTTACCGTAACGTCCTGTTTTTTCTACCATTATTGCTCCGCATTTTTCACACACAATGCCGGTTTCAACCTTAGGCAGTTCTACACGTTCACTTCCGAGCGTCTTCTCTGCTTCTTCAAGTTGAGCGCTGAAATGGCGGTAAAATTCTTGCAGTACCGAAATATACTCGGAAGTGCCGTCCTCTATCTTATCAAGGTCCTCTTCCATTTCTGCGGTAAATTCATAGTCAACTATATGCGAAAACGCCTTTTTCATCGTTTCAGTAGTTATAACGCCCAAATCGGTAGGAACAAGGAATTTACCTTCGCGGCGGATATATCCGCGCGAAATAATCGTTGTAATAGTTGCAGTATAGGTAGACGGTCTGCCTATACCTTTATCTTCAAGCACTTTAATAAGCGAACCTTCGGTAAATCTCGAGGGGGGTTGAGTAAACTTCTGCTCGGGATTTATCTCGGACGCGGTCAACACCTCGCCCTCAAAGAGTTCGGGGAGAGTGGACGAACTTTCTTCATCGCCGTTATCTTCGGAAATATCGCCGTAAACCGCCGCAAAACCTCTGAATCTGACCGAATGACCGTTTGCGCGGAAAACATAGCCGTTCGAAACGATATCGGCGGTGACGGTATCGAGAAGTTCGGGCGACATCTGGGACGCGATAAAACGTTCCCAAATCAATTTATAAAGTTTATATTGGTCGTTCGTTACCTTTCCGCGAAGCGAATCGGGAGTTATTGTCGGGTCGGTAGGACGAATCGCCTCGTGCGCGTCCTGCGCGTTCTTTTTAAGTTTGTATTTATTGGGAACTTCGGGGTAATATTCCTTACCGTAATTCGAAAGTATCACGTTCTTAGCCGCTTCACGTGCCTCATCGGAGATACGCAAAGAGTCGGTACGCATATACGTAATAAGACCGTGTGTGCTTTTTTCGCCGATATTAACACCCTCGTACAGTTCCTGTGCGATAAGCATTGTTTTTTGCGACTGGAACGATAATTTACGGTTCGCCTCTTGCTGAAGCGTTGAGGTGATAAAAGGAGGCGCAGGGCGGCGTTGTTTGAGCGCACGTTTTACGCTTTCGACAGAAAAATTGTCTTTATTGATAGCGTCAAGTATTTCCCTTACTTCGGCTTCGTTTGACAGTTCAAGTTTCTTGCCGTCTTTTCCGTAATATTTCGCCTTGAAACTTTCGCCCTTTTCGGTCACAAATATAGCACCGATAACCCAAAATTCCTCGGGAACGAATGCATTGATTTCCTGTTCGCGTTCAACAACGATTCTCGTCGCAACCGATTGAACACGTCCCGCAGAAAGACCGTTTTTGATGTGTTTCCACAAGAACGGACTTATCTTATAACCCACCAATCTATCAAGAATACGTCTTGTCTGTTGGCTGTTGACAAGATTCATATCTATATCGCGAGGGTGCTTTATAGCCTCTTTTACCGTATTTTTGGTTATCTCGTTAAACGTGATACGCTTTGTCTTTGCAGGGTCAAGCGCAAGAACGTTCGCAAGGTGCCAACTTATAGCCTCGCCCTCTCTATCAGGGTCGGCTGCAAGGAAAACACGGTCGGCGGACTTCGCCTCTTTACGAAGTTCGTTTATAAGGTCGCCCTTGCCGCGAATATTGATATATTGCGGTTCAAAATCGTTTTCTATATCTATACCGAGTTTGCTCTTGGGAAGGTCGCGCACGTGGCCTTTAGACGACTTGACCTTATAGCCCTTGCCGAGAAAACTCTTGATTGTATTCGCCTTGTGAGGCGATTCGACGATTACAAGTGTGTTCATCAAATTATCTCCTTGATAGGTTTTCGCGTTTTATATAATGTTTCTAAAATTTCGATGATATATATCTGCCGCCGGGAGAAGAAATTACACTTCCGTCAATCTCCATAAGCGTAAGTTCGGTCATAACGTCGGACACCGATATATCGAGCCGTGCAGAAATCTCGTCGGCAGTAAGCGGGTTCGCGCCCCTTAAAAGCAACAGTATCCGTTCGGCGTTATCGGTAGAAAGCGTTTCTTCTTGGGTAAACGTCGGCATTTCTTTTACCGATTCGGTCTTTTCTATGTGTTCTGTATGTTTTTCTTTCTTTGTTGTCTTAACCACATTTCCGTAGGAACGAAGATTTTCGGTGACAGACGGTTCATACGGATGAAGTGTTTTCGGATAAGACAGCGCAAGTGAAGCCAAAACATCGTAAGGTTCGGTCGCGGCAGGTACTCCCGTCTTAATAAGCGTATTAGTTCCTGCATTTTCCGCACCGATAGCACCGGGTACTGCATAAAGTTGTTTGCCTTGAGAAATAGCGTAACGTGCGGTTATCAGCGCACCGCTATGCTCACCAGCCTCGGCAATAACGACCGTATCGCTTATACCGCTTATAATACGGTTACGATTCGGGAAATCGGCACGTGTACGTGGTGCGCCGGGATAAAGTTCGCTGATTACCAATCCGCGATTATAAAGCGTTTCAAACGCTTTTTCGTTTTCGCGCGGATAAATTTCGCCTATCGGATTACCTAACACAGCAACAGTAAAACCGTCTGCCATGATCGCTCCGCGATGTGCCGCAGTATCAACACCTTTGGCAAGACCGCTTATGACATATGCTCCGCTTTTGGCGAAAGTATAGGCAAACTTTTCTGCCGTTTCCCTTCCGTAATCGGTCATCTTTCTTGTGCCGACTATCGCCACACAGGGAACGTCATTAAGATTCCTGAAATCTCCTATCGAATACAAAGCGACAGGAGGCGCGTTTATATTTCTTAAACGGTTCGGATAAAGTTCATCGTAATAACCCGTAATGCGTACGCCGAGCGCATCGCACTTTTTCATTACCTCGAACGCCGCAGACGTATCCTTGGTTTCAAGCCGTTTTATATACTTTTCTTTATCTTGTCCCAGAAAAGAAAAATTTTTGCAATTATATACGTCGGTGATACTGTCAAACCTTGAAAATATATCACCTGCAAGACGGCTGCAGATCCCGATCGCTTGTTGAAACCAAATATAGAGCACTTCTGTTTTCATTCTCGGATACCTCGTCTTGCTTCCCAAAGAAGCATCGAAGCAGCAGAAGCGGCATTAAGGCTTTCGGTTCTGCCCGACATGGGGATTATGGCAGTCATATCACAAGTCGAAATAACCTCATCTGTAAGACCTTGTCCTTCATTGCCGACAACAAAACAATCTCCGTTTTGTATTTCAAATTCACCCAACACATGCGCTTTTTCGTTAAGTGCAGATGCAATAACGCGTTTTCCGCAGTTTTGAAGCGATTTTATCGCAGAAATCGTATCGGAACAGATATAAATATCGTTCATAAACAAAGCGCCCATTGTTGCTCTAACCGTTTTTGCCGAATATACGTCAGCACAGTTGCCGCACAAAAGCACATCGCAACCCATTGCCGCCGCAGTACGAATGACCGTACCGACATTTCCGTTATCCTGCAAGTCGACAAGCATAACCGAATTGCCGTTCATCTTTTTGGGAAATTCGTCCATGCTTATATCTTTTCCCACAAACCTAACGTTATCAAGATACCGAGAAACGGTGAATATTCCTTGAGGTGCTTTTTCATCGGTAATTTTATCATATACCGATGAAGTAACTTCATACACTTCGCATCCCGAACTTTCCAAAAGACCCGAATATCTGTTTATTACATCTTCACGCACAAACAGCGACATGGGGTTTTTACCCGAACGAAGATATTCTTCCAAAAGATGAACACCCTCGAAATAGAAAAGTTTTTCCTTTTCCCTTTCGTGTCTGTCGCCCAAGGCAGTCATATTTTTTATGGTTGGATTATTACGCGATTCTATTCGTTTCATAGTCATCCAAAATCCAACCCCAAAAATCTATGATTTTCGGGGTGCCTTACAAATAAAAATTCCGTACTATATAATATATATAATAATAGTACGGATTTTCATTATTGTCAATAACGTATTTAATATTTTTTTGCTACAAGTATTCTATCTATCTTTCCGTAATCACGCAAAACCGCTACATCGAAACCGCTTTCGTGCAAAATACGCGAAACATCTTCGCACTGACCAATACCTATCTCGTAGATAAGTATTCCGTCTTTTTTAAGAATATGCGGAACCAAAGCAGTAACGGTTCTGTAATACCTAAGCCCGTCCTCGCCGCCGTCAAGTGCCGTTTCGGGTTCGAACCCTACCTGCGGACTTAAGGTGCGTATGTCATCGGTCGGGATATACGGAGGATTGCATATAACCATATCAAGCGGACGTTCTATTATCGAAGCAAGGTCTATATAGTCGTCCTCGTCAAGCGCATCAAAGCGTCTTACAGACACATTTTTCTGCTCTGCAAGATTTTTTTCGGTGTACGGCAACGCCTTTAACGAAAGTTCAAGCGCATAACCGCTGACTGTCGGTTTTTCTGCTGCGATTGCTTTTGCAATACAGCCGCTTCCGCTGCATATATCGGCAAAAAGGTCGCCGTCTTTAAGCAGACCGAGCGCCGCCTTTACGCCTATCTCGGTATCGCTTCTCGGAATAAAAACTCCGTCACCGACGTGTATCTCATGTCCGTAAAAATTACATTTTCCAAGCACGTACTGCAACGGTTTTCCAAGCGAAAGTTCGAAAACCGCGCCGCTTATAAACGGGTCGATAGAACGCGAAACTTCATCATCAAGGTGCGCCAAAAGGTGTCCGCGTTCGGTATTAAGAGCCTCGCAAAGAAGCATATCGGCGATAACATCTCCCTCATCGGGCGATATTTCGGCAAGCATCTCGCGAAGTTTGGTTCTGTACTGTTTAAGCGTCAAGATTAGCCTCCTGCGAAGAAATTTCGGTCGTGTTTTCAGTCGATTCTTCAACCGCACCTACTACGGTTGAACCGTCAATAGGTTCTACGGCCTCTTCTTCGGTTTTTGATTCTTCCATTTGGGCAAGGCATTCTTCATAGAAACCTTCGAAATCATCGGGAAGAGCGCACTTAAGCGCAGTTATACCCACTTCGATGATATCGTCGGACGGTTCACGCGTGGTGAGATTCTGCATCCAAAGACCGGGTTTTGCAAGAATACGTATAACCGCATTGTCGTGTCTACCCGCGTAGCGTATAAACTCATAACCGATACCGACAGTAATAGGCAATAACGCAATTTTAAGCAAACTGCGAAGCCATACCGTTTCGACAGCCCAAAGGAAAATAATACCGACCGCGATAGAAAGAATTATCATCGCGAACATAAACGAAGTGCCGCAACGGGGGTGAAAACGGGACTGCTTCTTTACGTTTTCGACATTAAGTTCAAGACCCGCCTCGTAACAGTAAATACTTTTATGTTCCGCGCCGTGATACATATAAACGCGTTTCATATCGGGGATAAGACCTGTAAGCCAGATATAAATAATAAAAATAATAACTTTAAGCACACCCTCGATAATATTACGCCAAATAGTCTGCGAAGCACCGTAAACAGACATAACGTCCTCTACGATAAACCCGCCGATAAGCGTAGGAAGGAATATAAACAAACACACCGAGAGCAACACGCCCAATATCACAGAAATGACAGAAATGACAGAAATAAGCCACTTTCCGCAATGTTCGTTTATCCATTTATCGACTTTGGATTCTTCTTCCTCCGCGCTATCAAGACCGAGCATATCGGTTCCTTGAGTTATTGTGGAAAATGAAAGTATCATTGATTCCACAAAATTAACAACTCCGCGGATCATAGGCCATTTCAAAAACTTATATTTATCGGATATCGACTTATTACTCTTGCGCGAAACAGATATTTTTTTATTATCCATTCGTCTTACGGCAATAGCGGTATGTTTTTTGCCGCGCATCATTACTCCCTCTACGATCGCCTGTCCGCCGACAGCACCGCGACGCGATGCGATATCGCAGGAGTTGTTTTGTTGAAGATTGTTATTTTCGCTCATTATATCCTCACTTCCGGTTGATTTTCTTTCGAAAATGTATTATACTATATAAAAATCAAAATGAAAACCCCTTTTTATAAATTTTAACATTGTTTTAACGAGAAAAACCTTTATGGAAAACAAAATTTTTACTAAAAACGACAGCGGATTCATTTGCGGACACTGCGGAAAAGAAGTTCCGCCGCTTGGTTACAGTTCGCGTAACCATTGCCCTTTTTGTCTTTATTCCAAACACGTCGACGTAAATCCCGGCGACCGAGCCGCGGAATGCGGTGCGATGATGCGCCCGAGCGCAGTTACGGTAAACTCGAAAAAGGGTTTTATTATTACTCACAAATGCACAAAATGCGGTGCGGAGAGGAATAATAAAATGCAGTCCGATGACGATACCGCATTGTTGATAAAACTGACCAACCCCTATAATTTGGAGGAATATAAATGACAAACGAAACAAAAGAAAAAGCAACAAAGGACAAGGGCGCGTCTTTATATTCCGTCAAACTCTTGCTTGTTGTCGCGTTGGCTTTTATCGCCGCTATAACGTTTCGCCGTTCGGCAGGAATCATTGCGATGACTCCGATTTCGCTTTTGATGTGCGCCGCTGCCGCTTTTATAGGAATAAGTACATTGGCGAAATGCTCGATTTTCGGAATTACCGTTTTCGCAATAAACACTATCGAAAACGACGACATAAATGTCGCAATAATGTTTTCTGCATTATGTCTACTTGCAATAGCCGTCTTCAGTCTGGCTGTCCAGACAGTAAAAAAGGGCAAAAAGTACGGATATTCGATTGGCATTATCGGCGTTATAGTTTGCATCGGTCTGAACATCTTTTTTGTAGGAAACCCTTTCACAGCCATTAAAGCAAAGGACAAAATAACGTCATACACCGATGTGACGTACCCTCAGAGCGAAAACGCATATTTAGGCAATTTCGAGTTTTCGAAAATATATTACCGCTACGACACAAAAGCGTATGTTATTGATGCCGTAAGCGACAAATATCCTACCGAGGGCGCATCGTTAACGTTAGGTAACGAAGTCATCCGCGACGGCTTTAAATCGCTCATGGAAGAAAAACTCAGCGAACCGTATGTCCTTGATATCAAAAGCGTTTTGCGAGATAAATTCCCCAACGACAGTTTTTCGGTAACCTTCGACGGATTCGCGTCCCTCCCCGACGATCCTATCCTTGCATCGGGCACAGGCGAACTCAAAAACAACCTTTATTACGAAATAACATTAGGCGGTGTACAGACCGGCGAACAGATGAGAGAACGTGTGCGCGACTATGTGAACGCACTTGACGAATCGGGTGTCGGATACGCGAAACTGGTGTTTGTAAGCGGTATAGGAAATTGGCAAAGACGTTATGTTTCGATCGACCCGAACCACATAACGGACCGTGTGCAGTTCGATGTTAAGTTTGTAAGTAAAGATACTTACAACGGCTTCAACCGATATTTGGAAAAAGTAATTTTCGATTAATTATGTAAACCTCTTGGGTGTTTTTTGAAAAAACGCGCAAGAGGTTTTTATAATATTGCGCAATGTTGGCAACACTATCCATGGAAGTGAATTTTACATATACTTACATCAGAAGGAGTGTTCAACATTGAAGATACAAAACGGCGAAGAAAGTATACGCCGAGGGGACATATATTATGCCGATTTAAGTCCGGTAGTCGGCTCTGAACAGGGTGGTGTACGTCCCGTACTGATAGTGCAAAACGATATGGGAAACAAATACAGTCCGACAGTCATTGCCGCCGCAATAACGAGCCGCACGGGAAAAACCAAACTGCCGACTCACATTGAAGTTTCTGCAGATGCACCGATATCGGGCGACGGAAACTGCGGACTGGCGAAAAACTCGGTAATATTGCTTGAACAGATACGAACGATAGATAAACGACGTCTTAAGGAACGCATGGGAAAACTTGATGACCGTACAATGCAACAAGTAGACAGCGCAATAGGTATAAGTTTTGGTTTGGGGAGAACGTTTTAACCCTATTTTGCCCCCAAAAATACAACAAAAGGTGTTTTCGCAAATTCAAGCGAAAACACCTTTATCTTTATTACTTATATTGATTTTTTAAAGTTTTTTGTTTTTCAAAATCAACGCAACCGCAACAGCAACTATTGCAAGTCCAAGTACCGAAAGAAGAATGATAAGCCAAAGCGGTGTTTTATCATTGCCGTCCTCTTCGTTACTTATATCGTCAGAAACGCTGCTTTCATCAGACATCTCCTCGGACGCCGTGACCGTTACGTTAACAACACGTTCTTCGGAAGAATTGAAACCGTCGTTAATACGCACGGTAAAGGTATCTTCTCCGACGTAATTCCTATCAGCGCGGTAGATCAACGAGCGTTTGTCTGCCGCAACCGTAACCACGCCGTGTGCAGGTTGCTTTGTGAATTCAACCTTGATATCTCCCCAATAGGAATCATCATCGGTGAATTTAATTTCCGAAACGGCACGAGAATCACCCGATACCATTTCGATGTCCTGAATCTCCTCTAAAACAGGAGTTTCGTTCTTATAGGTTTCGTGGATAAACTGATATGTAAGGTCATAAAGACGGCGGAGATATAGACCCTTAGGCGTATTTGTATCTGCATGGCAGAAATCATAAATCGAACCGGGGCCTGCGCCTTGGTAATAGGTCTTCAGACTATGCATATATCCCGTCTTATATCCGTAATAGAGATAACTTTCGTAGTTTTTACCCGCGATAAGATAGTCGTTTCCTCTGAAATACGAAGGTTCGTCGGTTTCCATTTCAACGCCTATATAGTTATTATACGCGCTTTCGGCAAATTCTTCAAGCATACCTTCTTCATAATAAGGTCTGCTGCTGCGGAACGCTTGGTTGGGTTGCATAACAGCGCCGCTGAATCCGAGTTCTTCCCAATGGTCATAGCCGATAGAAAGATAAAACGGGTCAAAAATAGTGTGTAGGTTCTTGTCTTTTACGTATTTGTTTACATTTTGAACAAGTTCAGCCTCATGGTCGGAATCGGAGTAGTTTACTTCCTCGCGCAACCAATAAAATCCTGCCAGTTCGAGGTTTTTATAGCCTTTTACCTTAAATTCATTAATACACTTGTCGGCAAACCATTTGACAATGTTTACACGTTCTTCCAAAGTGACGCATTTTTCCTGTTTACCGTCGCCGTCGATATCGCCGAACGGCTTATTAAGAATGGTAGGATACGGTAAAGTGAGAAAAACTTTATATTTTCCTTCTAAACCAAGTTCGCCGTAAACCCTGCCGACAACATTATCAAGCGCCTGAAGATCTTGTCCGTCTTTAAAAGTATGTTCGAAATAAAGTTCCCAGTCAGACATAACTGCTCCGGGTTTGCCGTTGGTTTTAGCCAATCTGCCTCCGGACGGGTAATCTCCGTGGCACGGAACCAATGCAACAGAATCGAACATAGTGTCGACAATTTTTCCCGATGCGTCCAAATACGCAATATACGGCAAAATTCTCTCCTCGGTCAATACCGCTATGTCGGGGGAGGGTCCATAATATCCGTTATATAACTTTATGATATCCGATACACCTACAAGCGATTCGAAATAACCGCGAGGTTCTTCGGGTTTATCGGGCGTAACCTTCGCTTCGTCGCCGTTTAACGTCCTGCTTCCCATAATGCGTATTTCGTCGCAGTAAGCAAATATATCACAGCAAAATTCCACCTTGACATAACGTGCGGAATACACTTTATCCAATTCCACTTTAAAATCGCATTTTGCGGTATTGGTGCTATGCAAAGGATAATTGGTTTGATACTCGATAGCAGTGCCGTATTCTTCTCCGTCATCGGAAAGATATACGTTTATGTAACGCGGTGCATATAGTCCACCGCCCGAATGAAGGAATCCTGCCTCAACACGCGATATTGCGCAAACATCACCGAGGTCAAACGTTACAATTCTGCTTTTTGCACGGAAAGCACGGTACCAACCGTCTGACGAAGAAGAATTGGTCGCCGTTTTAGAGTCGGTCAGTTGTCCGTTGTCGACATCATACTTAACTCCGCCTTCGCTGAAATTCCCGTACGACAAAGTAACAGGCTCGCCTGTCTCTATCGAATAAGACAGTCCTTTTGCAAGATTCTCTTCTTGTGATGCAGAAACGGGTAAAATACTCATAAAGAAAACTCCAAACAAAAACAAACTAAATAGTCTTTTAATCATTTTGTTCCTCCGTGAATAGTTTAAAATATGTGTCAGCGATGATAATATGGCCGTTAGCATTAGGGTGCGGATCTATACTGAAACGCGAATTCGAAATATCAAATCCTGCGTTAGTAAGCGTTTTTTTGGAACTGTTGAAGCGCTGCCAAACCGGCACAACGGTATACCCGTTTTCGTTCGCAAGTGATTCAATAGGCGCATTGAGTTTTGCAACGGCAAGTTCGCCGTACGAAGAAAGATCGAGTTCTTCTTCAATACCCTCAAGTGAAATATTCACATTAAGATAAGGGTTATACACCGTCTGGATATATATTTTTGCGTCGGGGTTTAGTTTTCTTATTTCCGAAACTATTTGGGGGATTTCATTCGACAAATCCCGTTCCGCTTTATCAATGAGGTTTTTGAACTGCTCTCCTTCAAAAGCGTTATTAATTTCTTTGAAAATGCCGTTTATAACACCGCAGGAATAAGAATACTTTTCTTTTGTTTTTTCGTCTTTTGCAAAAAGGTAAAGGAAATAGTCCTTAAATGCCTTGGGATCAACCTGCCCAACTTTCTCCATAACAGAGGAAAGCGAGGTTATCGCCTGAAGAATATTGTTTCCGCCGATGCTTATAATTACGGAATCGCAATCATTCAATTCCGCAGGAGGTGAGGTTTGCAGAGCGGACAACAGTTCGGCGCCGGTCTGACCGTCTACTCCGTAATTTACAACAGAAACATCGGTATATACCGTTTTTAAACTTTCCTCAAGAAGCGCCGAAAACCTTTGTGCTTCAACGTTTTCCAAACCATAGCCACGCGCGATTGAATCCCCGAGAACCACTACCGAAATACTTCCTTCGGTTTCGGGAACAGGCTCACTCGATTCAACCGGCAATTTATCACTCATCACAGGCACACTCGAAACGTCAACGTCCGTTACAGCGTCCGTTGCGTCGCTTTCTTCTGAATTTTCGCTGACAAAAGAACTTGCATCTTCGCTCATTTCGGACAAGAAATCGTCGCATGATAAGAGCGCAAACGGGAACATCATTGTCAAAAACAAAATCGCAAGAATTTTTTTCATAATACTACTTTTCCTTATTGTTATCACAATAAAGTATTCGCATCTTTTATTATAATTATTCTTTGCGAATAAATCAAGGATTATTGTTACATTTATCAAACAAATTGAATATAATTACACTGTGGGAGTGATAATCGTGAACGAAATACATTGTAATACTTTTGTACTTAATAACAGTCTGGCTGCGGTTTCGGCAATTAACAAAGATGACCGCATAATTGCAACCGACGGATTCAACTGTAATATTCATTTTTTTGATCGAGGCGGCAATTCCTGCGGTTCGGGATCAACTTTGCGTCCTTACCGCAGGTTAAGATATGATGACCAAAGCGATTCGTACACCGCGCTTGGCTGTTGCAATCAAACAGTTATCTACTGTATTGATAACAATTTAAACGAAAACGGTTATATAACGTTATCAACTGCCGACGAAAACTGTAATTGCGAATGCAACTGCCAATCGGGTTGCGGAGTCGCCGATTGTTCCGAATTAACAGACGCAAGTATCGCTCGAATAGGCGGAGAGTTGTTCATTATAGGCGCATTCACAAAAAGCGCATATTTGTTTGATACAAACGGCAGACGTTTAACCAAACTTTGCACCGCAGACAGAGATGAAACTCTTACCGATTTTATATCTTTCGGCGAAGAAAAATACGCCATGAGTACGGTCAACAACGGTTTGCGCACTATTGCCGTTTCTGAAAACGGTGTTACACAAAACGGTATCCTCAACCGCAACCTGTCGCTTCGTATGCTTTTTGAAAAAGACCAAACAATTTACGGATTGTTCGGACAAAGTTACATTTACAACCGTATAATACCTATTTATTCGAACGGAATACTCACACTGCCCAACAACACCGAAAATTGTTTTTGTGATGCAGTATAAAACTGCGATACTTGACGTTGGTTGCATAAATTTTCTTGCCGTGCATATTGATGTATTGGGAAGAATGAAATGCGAAAACGCTTAGTTTACCGTCACATTTGCCGACAACGTTCGCAAATCTCTTCTTCCGGAGAGGACGAAAAGTTTTGAAAAAGTTGATTATCGCTTCCCTGATTCTTTTTGCGACGATTTTTTGCGGGTGCTTAACTCAAAGTGAACCTAAAGATTTATTAACGATACCGATAAGCATCACCGCAACACTCGACGGAAACAATGCAAAATTCACCGTCGATATTTTTGAAAACGGCAGCGACATAATTTTCGGCGAGGAACACGCGCTTTCGGGAACAGAAATTCATTTCCGCACCGACGGTAACACCGCCACCGTCGGCGATATTTTCACACGGGACATCAAGAACGGTACATTCCCTGCCCAAGAGGCGCTAATAAAAGCGGTCAGGCTTCTTTCGTCAACCGATATCACAGGGATTGAGGAAGAAAGCCGAACAAGGTATACTATTGACGAAATGACTATATTGGTGTATTATGATAAAAAAACCGATTCAATAACCCGAATCGAAACGGAGGAGGGCGGAAGACGATTTGAATTTTCAATCGTTTCGCTCGAACCACATGATACACAGAGCAACGGCGACCATACGTCTTGAATCCATAACACATAATTACAACTACATAAAATCACTTGTAGGCAACAAGCGCGTAATGGCGGTTGTTAAAGCAAACGCCTACGGACACGGTTCGGTAAAGTTATCAAACGAACTCAAAAAGATCGGGTGTAACGATTTTGCGGTTGCGTGTCTTAGCGAGGCGCAAGAATTGCGAGATGCCGGTATAAACGGAAACATTCTTATCCTCGGCCCTACAGACGAAAACCTTATACCCGAAGTTATTGCGGGTGGTTTTATTCAAACGGTAGACAGTTTAGAATATGCAAAAGCGTTGTCAAAGTATGAAAACGTGCGTATTCATATCAAAGTCGATACAGGCATGTCACGGCTCGGATTTTATTGCCACGATAAATGCGACACCATAAAATGCGCCGATAAAATAAGCGAAATTGCAAAACTTAAAAATATCGCAATAGACGGCATTTTCACCCATTTTGCCGACAGCGACGGAACCGATAACAAATACACAGAAAAGCAGTTTACGGCTTTCTCGGCATTGCTTGACGAACTCAAAAGACGAAACTTTGATGTCGGAACACGGCATTGTTGCAACAGCGCCGCAATATTGCGTTATCCCGAAATGCATCTTGATATGGTACGCGCAGGTATAATTCTTTACGGACTTATGCCGTCGTGCAACGTCGAAGACGACAACTTAAAACTTGCCATGAAATTATCCGCTCGTGTTTGTGCAGTGCACGAACTCAAAGCAGGTGATTGCGTAAGTTACGGGTGTACCTATTGCGCAGAAAAAGACACGCGCATTGCGGTAATCTCTATCGGATACGCAGACGGTTTTTCACGCGTTTATTCGGGCAAAGAACTTTTAAGAATAAACGGAAAACGGTATGCCACTGTCGGAAAGATATGTATGGACATGTGTATGGTCGACATAGGCCTTGATTCCGATTGCAAAGTAGGCGACGAAGCGGTCATATTTGAAACCAAAGATGACATCGACCGCCTTGCAAATGCGCTCGGCACAATCAATTACGAGATTGTATGTTCGATAAAAAGCAGAGTGAAACCTAAATATATATAATATAACACAAAAGCCGACGGAATAAAAACCGTCGGCTTAATTTATTGATATTTTGCGGTATTACGACCAACCGGGAGTCCAATCCGGCTCACCTTCGGCAGGGTTATAAGGTTCACAATTATACGCTCTATTGATATCGTACGTGCCTAAAACTGCACGTTTTACCATTATATAGTTGATCGCTTTAACCTCACCGCCCGACGCAACTCCAACAGCCTCGTGTCCCAAAGAACCGACATATCCCGTTCCGAGATAGGAACGCTTTATCGCAATATAGTCAGCAGCATCCAAGTCACCATCTCCGTCTGCATCGCCCATAACTACCGCGACATAGGAAACGCCGTTTATTTTCACAATACAACCTGTTCCGACTTTTGCGTCTGACGAAAGTCTATTGCCGTTTTTATTGTATACTACGACAACAGAGTTATAATATGCCAATTGAACATCTTTAACAACAGAACCAACCGCAATACCGTATATCTTGCCGTTAGAAGTTTTGGTCACGAATGATATGGTGTCGGCGGACGAACTAATCGCAAACATGGAACACGACGCCAATAACACACAAACCAACAAGAACGAAATTAATTTTCTCATACTCATCGAATCCTCTCCTCTTTTTCTCAAATTTCAACCCATTCACCGGGGTTTTTCAGCGCTTTGTTACCTGCTTCTATTATACCCATTACCGAAACGGTTTCGGCATGGTCGGCAAAAGTTTCGCCGGTTTTGAAGAAAGTACAAAGTTTCGTAATAAAGTTATCGAAATATTCGCTCATTTTAGGAATCTTATAAATAGAGCCGTCCTCATAATTGACGATCATTTCGAAGTCAACGCCTTTCCAATCATAATGGCTCATAACAGCGCGTCTGCCGTTGGAAAACTCAATGACCATTGTTTCGTAGCCGCTTCCCACAGACATTATACGTTTGACTTCGCTGCCCATTAATACAACTATCGGTTCGATTTGGTGGATAGCGTAAGTTTCAAATCTGCCAGGACCGCGGGAATTGATAAAGCAAATTCCGTCACGGGGAACATCAGCCAACTCAGTTGCGAAACGAAGTGCGGACGTCGAGAAAAATGCAGTATTATTTGCCTCTCCGATATCTACTATCTGTTGAGCGATATCTTTAGTCAACGCAAAGGTTTTATCTACATAAACGCGTTTTCCGCTTGCAAGAGGTTCGCGGCAAAGGTCAAGGTGTCTTTCGGGGTTGTCGGGCGAAAGAACGATTATACAATCACTCTTTTCTACTACTTCGGCAATAGTATTGCAACGCTCAACACCGAATTCTTTACACCACTCGTCGGTTGTTTTTCCGTTCGGCTTATCTATTTCGGCATAAGCATAGGCAACCTTAAATTCATCTCCGAACTTTTGTGCAATGAATTTGGGATAATTATTAGCGTGCCACTCATCAAGGAAATAATCAATAAAACCTATTTTTATCATTATTTATTCTCCTAACGTTAAAAACTTTGTATAATTGCTCCTACGCCGTAGGAAAACACCATCATTATAACACCTGCAATAACAACGCCGAGCGCAATAGGAGGCGCTGACTTTTTCATATCCAAACCAAGTGTTATTGCAATAAGCGAACCCGTCCAAGCACCTGTTCCCGGAAGCGGAATTGCAACAAACATAAGTAAACCCCAAAACAGAGTTTTATGCATTTTTGCAACCTTTTTTTCTCCGATTTCAAGTATTTTGCGGAACGGTTTTCCGAATTTCGGGAAAGATGCAAAATAGCGAAGCACTTTTCCTCCGAAAAGAATCAAAAAGGGCACGGGAAGCATATTCCCTATCATTGCTACTAAAAACAGAAGCCAAAGGTCAAGACCCATGCCTACTCCCATAGGAATAGCGCCACGGAGTTCAATGACCGGAACCATACTCAATGCAAAAACAGATAAATATTTCCAAATCATATCATTTCACCGCAAACTACATTAAAACCGATAATTTAAGTGTTTTGAGGCAAATGCGTTTAACGTAAATATAATCAACAACGCCGACATCATAGTTTCCTGCAACTTGAGCAGCCATTAATTCCAAAGGTTCGAAGTTAAACGTTTTTAGGCAATAACGTTTAATCAACACATAGTCCTGTACGTCTATCTCGCCGTCGCTATCTACGTCGCCGAGCATGATTATAGTTACGCCGTCGGCGTAGTCTATCGTCATTCCGTTTGCGACGTAGCCGCTTGTTAGTTCATTACCGTTTTCATCAAGCACGGTAACGTCATTTTCGAACATCGACTTAAATGCTTTGACATCTAATTTGGTGTCATATACCGTAATGACCGCTTCTTCAAAATCATAAATCGCAAGTGCGCCTTCTTTAAGAACAGGCTTAGGGTTAGAGAAAGCAAATCCTGCGTTTTCAAGTGCAACACCCGTATCGAACTTACCTGTCGTTTCCGGATTCACGTTATATATGTTGACTTCCGTATCAACTTTCGCAAACTCGCAGAAATAAATATAGTCGTCCGTGTTATCCGAATGTACGCCGATGATGTAATGATCCGCGGGGATAACAACATCCGATTTATCGCTTTTATTTCCGTCAACAATGACGTTACTGTACGTAACCATGCCGTTTTTTGCATTAACGATAATTATTGCAAAATCGTTCATGCCCTCTTGAGCGTCAGCGTTGTTTGTATACGATGCAACATAATCGCCGACGGTGATATCGTTTTCTGCATAATAAATAACGTTCTTTGTTGAGGATTGATATCCTGCAATATCAAGCGAAACCGACTTTTCGGGAAGTTTTGTCAACACGTCGGGTTGAAGTGCATATTCGACCGAAAATCCGCTGATTTCAAGCGATTCGAAAACCAACGGGTCTTCATCATATATTTCACAACCCGCAAACGAAAATGCAATGTCATCAACCTTCGCATCGGGTTTTACAGAAAACGGAACGGTAACAGTCAATGCGTCGGCAACGGTTATCGCATTTTTCGAAGTGGCATCCCAAGGAGAAAGTTCAAAAGTGCCGTTATCGTAATCTATCCTGCCGAAACATTCCCAGCCATCGGGCGCGTCATCAATAAATGCAGTAAAATCGAATGCCTCTCCATCGGCGTCGATCTTATCGCTTACTGCAGGAACGACCATATCCGTATCATAAACGATCTTGAACACAAATGCCGATACGCCCGTAACGGTTTCGGGAATAGACACTTCGCCAAGCGACACGGTAACATAAATCGTTCCGTCGGCGTTATAGGTATCCAAGCCGTTTGAGGTGTCAAAATCGGCACTCGCCGAAGCCGAAAATACAACATCGGAATTTGCAGTAGTTTCTGCCAAAACTATAGATGACGTAGTTATAAGCATAGAAACAATTACTATAAACGCGAATAGTTTTTTCATAACAAAAATCCCCTTCGTAAAATCAATCGTAACAGAACACGCCGAACAAGAAACACTTTCGGCATCATATCATTATACACGGTAATTATATCAAATAACTTTTTAAAGGTCAATACGTTTGAAAATTTTTCCACATATTTATTGTAATTTATTGTAATTTACATAACTTTATAGTATAATATAGAGTGAGTTAATTTGAGAGTAGATGATTATAATGAATTTTACTTATACAAAAAATGCTTGTCTTGCACCCTACTGCTCGATGAAAGTGGGCGGCAATGCAAAGTATCTTGTACTGCCAAAAAGTGAAGAAGAACTTATTGACGCAATTCGGCATTTCCGCGAAACGGGAGAAACATACATAGTTGTAGGCAACTGTTCGAATCTTGTTTTCCCCGATTCCGGATATGACGGTGCAGTTATCGTCACTTCGGGAATAAGAGGGTTGTCTATCGAAAACAACGTAATAACCGCGTATTGCGGTGAGACCCTCTCCTCGTTTGCGAGATTCGCATGCGACAATTCGCTTACGGGGTTGGAGTTCTGCTACGGCATACCCGGAACAGTCGGCGGCGCGGTATATATGAACGCAGGTGCTTACGGCGGTGAGATATCGCAGCATTTTCTTAACGGAAGATTTCTAAACGAAAACGGAGATATCGTTACGCTTGAACTTAACGATATGGATTTCGGATACCGCAAAAGCCGTCTTAACAACGAAAATCTGATAATGCTTTCGGCTTCATTCGCTGCCGAAAAAGGCAATGCGGAAGAAATACGAGTAATAATGGACGGGCTTATGGCGAAGCGAAAAGCAAGTCAGCCGCTTGAATACCCGAGTTGCGGAAGTGCGTTCAAACGCCCTGTCGGATATTTTGCAGGCGCGCTCATCGAGCAATGCGGTCTTAAAGGACTTACCGTCGGGGGAGCACAGGTTTCGGAAAAACATGCTGGATTTATTATTAACCGCGAAAACGCGACTGCAAGTGATGTTATCGAACTTTTGAATTTGGTTTCGGACACGGTTTTCGAAAAAACGGGAGTAAGACTCGAACCCGAAATAAGGATTATAGGTTAAAAATGTCTTTTTCTTCGGATATAAAACAACAATTACAGGAAAATACGCCAAAAAAGGATTGCTGCAAGGAAAATATCGAGTTAGGATTTGCACTTTTACCCTTTGACGGAAAATGCGACAAAGACGGAGGCTGTTATCTACGCGGTGTGTTTTTGAAATGCGGAAACGTAAGCGCACCGGGTCGTAACTTCATGTTATCGTTCACGCTTCCAAACGAGGAGTATGCCGAATATCTTGCCGAGTTTCTTGACAATTACGGGTTTTCCGCAAAGCGGACCATACGCAAAAACAAACCTGTGCTTTATTACAAGGCAAGCGAAAGTATAGAAGATATTCTTTCGTTCATCGGCGGCACAAAAGCGGCTTTGGATATTATAAGCGCAAAAGTCATGAGCGACGTTCGCAACACCGCAAACCGTTTATGCAATGCCGAAACCGCAAATCTCGACCGCATCGCACGCGCCGCAGCCGAGCAACGCGAAGCGATTTTGGTTATAGAACAATACGGCGCTATGCCAAACCTAAATGCAGAACTGCGCGAATGCGCAGAACTTCGACTTGCAAATCCCGACATGAGTTTGTCGGAACTCAGGAATCTTTTCCGCGAGCCTGTCAGCAAGTCGGGACTTAATCACCGTTTCAAAAAACTTATCGAAATCGCAGAGATGCTTAAAAATACGTAAAAGGGTAGTTTATGGGGTTTGTTCACCTACATCTGCATACCGAATACAGTTTGCTCGACGGGGAGTGCCGTATTAACGCTATTCCCGATGCCGTCATAGCAGGAAACCAAAACGCCGTCGCGATAACCGACCACGGTGTTATGTACGGCGCGGTTGAGTTCTACAAGGCTTGTATCGAAAAAGGAATAAAGCCGATAATCGGGTGCGAGGTGTATGTTGCTCCGAGGTCTATGGAGCAAAAGGACAGGCTTTTGGATTCGGACTATTCGCATCTTGTTCTGCTCGCGAAAAACGATACAGGCTACCGCAATCTTTTGGCTATCGTTTCCAAAGCATTCACCGTGGGTTTTTATTCGAAACCTCGTACAGACATAGATACCCTTACAAAATACGCCGAAGGTCTTGTTGCTCTTTCGGGTTGTATTTCGGGCAGTATCCCGAAAGCCATTTTGGCAAACGATATGTCACTTGCGCGTGAAAGAATCATCATATTCGACCGCATTTTCGGCAGAAACAACTTTTATCTCGAACTTCAACGTCACGGCATCGAAGGTCAGGAAACCGTCAACCGCGCGCTTATACGTTTCTCGCAGGAACTGAACGTGCCCCTTGTCGCAACCAACGACGCGCACTATGTTACAAGAAACGACGCAGGCGTGCAAAAACTCCTTTCGGCTATCGCTACGGGCAATACCGTTGAAGACAGCGGATTCGGCATGGAAGGAAGCGAACATTACATCAAATCCGCGCGTGAGATGGAGCAACTGTTTGCAGACGTTCCCGAAGCGATCGAAAACACGGTTAAAATTGCCGAAATGTGCGATTTTAAGTTCGATTTCGAACACATGCATCTACCCGCATTCCGTCCTCCTAAACCTTATACATCGGAAGAATATTTGCGCAAATTATGCGATGACGGAATTGAGGAATTAATAAAATCGAACCGACTTTGCGAGGATATTTCTATCTACCGCGAACGCATCGACCATGAATTAAAGATAATTCACGGCATGGGGTTCGACGACTACATGCTTATCGTTTGGGATTTTGTCAATTACGCAAGGCGCAACAATATCCCCGTCGGT
Source organism: Eubacteriales bacterium (assembly GCA_045652625.1). GTDB lineage: Bacteria > Bacillota > Clostridia > Oscillospirales > CAG-382 > Coliplasma. The sequence continues at coordinate 60,303 of JAZRUR010000007.1, forward strand.
TCGGGCAGAGGAAGTGCGGTAGGCAGTCTTTGCACCTACGTTTTGGGCATAACACAGGTAGACCCGATAAGGTTTAATCTTCTTTTCGAGCGTTTCTTAAACCCCGAAAGAGTTAGTATGCCCGATATTGATATAGATTTCAGCGACGAGCGTCGAGGCGAGGTTATTGAATACGTTGCTTCTAAATACGGCGCGGCTCACGTTGCACAGATAATCACATTCGGCAAACTCGCCTGTCGACAAGCAGTAAGAGATGCCGGACGTGCGCTTGGAATGAGTTACTCGGCTGTCGATGAGATAGCAAAGATGATACCGCGTTATCCCGACGTTACTTTGGAATCGGCGCTTAAAGAGAACCCCGAACTTAAACGCAGAGTCGAAAACGACCCCGAGGCAAAAAAACTTATCGACTACGCATCTAAACTCGAGGGACGTCCGAGAAACACCTCTACACACGCATCGGGAGTCGTTATTACCGACGAGCCTTTGATAAATTATCTCCCCCTTGCAGTTAACGACAGCACGGTCGTTACGCAATTTCCGATGAATACGGTTGCCGATTTGGGTCTTTTGAAAATGGACTTTCTCGGTTTGCGTTTTCTTTCGATAATCCAAGGAACCGAATCGCAGATAAAAAAGCAAATACCCGACTTTTCGGCAGAGGCTTTACCGCTTGATGACGAAAAGACCTACAAAATGCTGTCCGACGGAAACGCAATGGGTATTTTCCAACTCGAAAGCGACGGCATGAGGAATCTGCTTTCCAAGTTGAAACCTCGCAATCTCGAGGACATCATATCCGTAATTTCGCTTTACCGTCCCGGACCTGCGCTTTCCATTGATGCGTTCCTTAAAAACCGTCTTAATCCCGACAAGATAGAATACGACCACCCTTGCCTTGCCGATATTCTTGCCCCGACCTGCGGTGTCATGTTATACCAAGAGCAGGTTATGCAGGTCTGCCGTGTTCTTGCAGGATATTCTTACGGCAGAGCGGATATTGTACGCCGCGCAATGGCAAAGAAAAAACAAGAAGCGATGGCGAAAGAGAAGGACATCTTCCTTTCGGGCGCGATGCAAAACGGAGTTACTGCCGAAGTTGCCGAAAGGGTTTTCGACAAAATGGCGGAATTCGCAAAATACGCATTCAACAAAAGCCACGCGGCGGCATATGCGGTCGTTGCATACCGAACGGCTTGGCTGAAATGCCATTATCCGCGTGAATATATGTGTTCGCTGCTTAACACCGTCATGGGCTATGACGAAAAAGTCGGCGACTATATCGCAGACTGTGCGAGAATGGGAATAAAGATTCTTCCGCCGAGAGTGAACGAAAGTTACGGCAGTTTTTCGGTCGAGGGCAATGACCTTCGTTTCGGATTGGCGGCCATTAAAAACGTCGGTGCACTTTTCGCAGAACGCATAATCAACGAACGAAACAGAAAAAGGTTCAAAAACGTCGAGGACTTTTTGACACGGTGTGCGCAGTTCGGAAGTATAAAGACTTTTGAATCTTTAGTATTAGCAGGTGCGTTAGACGAATTCGGCATACCGCGAAGCCATTTACTTGCCGGTTTATCACACGCGCTTGAAACCGTCACCAAGGACAAAAGGAACAACGCCGAGGGACAGATGAGTCTTTTCGGAGGCGACACTTCGATAAGCGAAACCGTTTTCGAATTCCCGAAATCCACGCTTCCCGAGTTACAAAGAAGCGAGATTTTAAAAGGCGAAAAAGAAATGACGGGGCTTTATTTTTCGGGGCATCCGCTTGACGGCTACACCGATATCCAAAAACGGATAGGCGCATTAACCATAGCCGAAATACGCGAACGTCTTGAAAACGGAAGTCTGAAAAAAAATAATTTAATAAAATTTGTCGGTCTTGTAACAAAAAAACGCTCGAAAGTTACAAAAAAGAATGATATAATGGCATTCGTGACGGCAGAAGACGAGTCGGGCGAAGCAGAAGTTATTGTTTTTCCGACACTTTACAACGAATTAGGCGGCATCATATCCGAAAACAAGGTGCTTGTTTTCACAGGGAATCCCGAAATTAAGGAAGTCTACGGCGACGAAACCGCCGACAACGTAACGATTCTATTAAAATCGGTCGATACCCCCGAATCGGTTTTGGAATCAACTCAGCAAAAAACAGTGACCGAAAAGGAAACCGATAAAAACACAGACAAGTCGCTTTATATAAAAGTAACCGATAAAAACGCCCACCGATTGGACGACGCTATCGCGTTAGCCTCAAAGACCGTAGGCAACTCGCGCATACTTGTCTATTTCGAAGCGGAAAAACGGCTTGCCGCCGCAAAAGGTAAGACAACCAACCTTTCCGAACGGATTATAAACCAACTTAAGACGTTAATGGGAAACGAGAATATAGCGATAAAGTAAACACACCGAAAGGAGTTTGCCGAATATGCAGGATAATCAAAATCTAAACAATGGCGAGATGAACGACAATCAAGCCACACGTAATTTTGAACCTATAACCAAAGACACGGGTTCCGATACAAAACCCTTTGATGCAATCAACGGCAACGATAAAAATCAAGAAAAGGAAAATAAGAAAGAAAGCGAGAATAAAAATTCCAAAACTTCTCGCGCGGCAAAAGCAACCGCAACGAGCATACTTTTTGTCTTGCGCAAAGCACTTACTTATCTCCTTAATATTTTGCTGACCGTTCTTGTAATAGGCATCATCACAGGTGCGGTCGTTGCACTTGCGTTCGTTGTTTATATCAAAAACTACGTCGATCCGAATTATACGGGGCTTGATAACCTTAAGTTCGACTCGGCGCTATCGACAACGATGTATTACGTGAATTCCAACGGTGAAGAGGTCTTGCTTGAAGAAGACACCCTAAGCAGCAGCGAAAACCGTCTGTGGACAAAGTATTCGGAAATTCCGCAAAACCTTATCGACGCTTACATCGCTGTTGAAGACCAACGTTTTTACGAACACAACGGCGTAGACACTACAAGAACCGCGTCGGCTATCTATAACTTCTTTATACCGACGAGTTCCAACTACGGCGGCGGTTCTACAATAACCCAACAACTTATAAAAAACGTTTCGGGCGAAAATGACGCTACGATACAACGTAAAGTTCAGGAAATTTTCCGCGCTCTTAACGTTGAAGAAAAATACACGAAAAATGAGATACTCGAAATGTATCTCAATACGATTTATCTCTCTCACGGCTCATACGGTGTTCGTGTTGCCGCCGAAACCTATTTCGGCAAGGAACTAGGCGAACTCACTCTTGCCGAATGCGCGTCTATCGCTTCTATCGGTAAATGGCCGACACACTACGACCCGATATCTAACCCCAAGAACAATCTTACAAGACGTAATCTTGTCCTTAAACTGATGCTCGAACAAGGAAAGATATCGCAAGAGGAGTTTGACGAAGCATACGATTCGCCGATAACCCTTGCCGAGGGCGAAGAAGAAACAGAAACCAATTCTATCCACTCCTACTATATCGACGCAGTCATGGATGATGTTATAGCCGACCTTATGGCAGAATACGGTTATGACAAGGTTACCGCTTCGCAGGTTCTGTTTTCGGGCGGACTTCAAATAGTCACTTGTCTTGATCCGGCAATTCAAAAATGTGCCGAAAAGGTATTTACCGACAGCAGTTACTGGCCCCAAACAACGGGTATGCAGGCGCAGTCGGCAATCACGGTCATGGACCCCGAAACCGGCAATCTACTTGCGATAGTAGGCGGACTCGGCGAAAAACGCGAAAGCAGAGGTCTTAACCGCGCCACACAATCACACCGCCAATGCGGTTCTTCGATCAAACCCGTATCAATATATGCACTTGCACTTGAAAGCGGATATATAACAGGTATATCTCCGTTGATCGATATACCTCCCGTTTATGATGAAGCAACGGGAACTTATTGGCCTCGTAACTCAAACGGCCAATACGCAGGTTTTGTTTCTCCCGATTATGCTATTCAGGTTTCTCTTAACTCTATTGTCGTTCACCTTTGTGAAACAATGGGAGTAGATACGGTATACAACAACTTCAAAGATTACGGATATACGTCGCTTGTCGATACCATGACAACGGCAAACGGCACCGTTCTTTCGGACATCGGTACCTCACCTCTTGCGCTCGGCGGTCTTACCGTAGGTGTTTCGGTGCGTGAGCATACTCAAGCGTACGCTACACTTGCAAACAGCGGTATCACCTCCAAAGCGCGTACCTATTCGGTAGTACGTGACAGTTCCGGCAAAGTGATTCTTGACAACAGCGAAGAACATCGCGTTAAATACAGCGAAGCAACGACCGCTGTTCTTACCGAACTTCTTACTCACGTTGTTTCGGGTCCCTACGGTACTGCGGTATCGAGAGTTAATTTCTGGAGCAAATACGGTGTTGACTGTGCCGGTAAAACAGGTACTACCAACGATAAGCGCGACGTTTACTTTGCAGGTTACACACCCGACTTTGTCGCTTGTTGTTGGTACGGATATGACCGCAACAACGTAATTACCGCATCGGGTAACCCTGCGGCAAGTCTTTGGAACAGCGTTTTCGATGAAATATATAAATATTACAAAGAAAACAACATCGACTACACCAAAAAGTTTGAAGTTCCGTCTTCTGTGGTAGAAAACGTTGAGTATTGTACCGTTTCGGGCAAAATACCCACCGACGCTTGTAGAAAAGACCTTTGCGCTCAAAAAGGCGGTTTGAGTTGTATCGCATACGGAACCTGCAACAAATACGATGTGCCTACCGAATATTGTGATGCGCACGTAATGGTTCAATGGGACAAAAATACAGGTGCTGTCTGTCTTGACGGATGCGGTTGTCCCGAAGAAGATCTTATAGAAGTCGGTCTACGTAAAGTATCAATCAACGACCGCGCTCTTCAAGGTTACGTAACCGTTGTCGATGCCCAATATTTATACATGGACGTCCCGAACGGATATGTTTACCCCACCAACCCCAACGTACCGTTCTACCAGAATCTTCTCCCCGAAGATATAAACTTCGGATTTTCGGTAAGCACGAAACCCGCAAACCGCGTTTGTTTGGAACACCTTGAAAATACCGACGAACCCGAAAATTCTGACGAACCCGAAACTTCCGACGAACCGGAAGAACAGGAAGAACAGGAATAAACACCTAAAAAACAAAATCACCTGTTTAAGTAAAACAGGTGATTTTTTCTTTATATTTCTTTGAAGAATTCTACCAGTTCGCCGTCGGGGCCGTAAACAAAGGCGACTTTCATTTTTATCGGCGGGACCGCATCGGGAGGAGATGCCTCATAGGGCGCCTGTTTTGAGGTTGCGCCCGAATTTATTGCGGTTTCGTATGCCGAATCCACATCATCGGCGCGGAAGGCAAGATGAAGAAAACGCTCGTCAACGCGTTCGCGGTCTTCACCGCCCGCGAAAATTTCGATACAGCCGCCGTCGCCCATGTCAAGCATAACAGCGCGTCTGTCGCCCTCTCCCCAACGAACACGTTCTTTAAGGCCGAGAGATTTATAAAAGTTCACGGTTTTATCAAAATCACTCGCTTTAAGCGCGATGTGATGAAAACCTTTTACGATTCCGTTCATCTTTTCTTTCCCTTTCTTGTTTTGTTATTCCTTTTATTATCGGAAGTACTTTTACGAGGAGCATTATTCTTTTGATTCGAATACTGTTTTTGGACTTCTGGACGCACAAGGCAGTCCTTGCCAAAACCGATAAGGTCTTCCCTACCTGCCTTTTTTAAGGCTTTACGCACAAGGGGCGCATTTGCAGGACGCGCAAACTGAAGCAAAGCGCGTTGCATCTGTTTTTCCTCATAATCCCGCGCAACATACACACTCTTGCCACTTTCGGGGTCTATTTCGGTATAGAACATACATGTAGATGCCGTACCGGGGGTAGGATAAAAATCCTGCACCTGTTCGGGGTTAAGTTTATTCCGTTTAAGATAAAGCGCCAATTCAACCGCAGAATCAAGGGTGCTGCCGGGGTGCGAGGAGATAAGATAAGGCACGATATACTGTTCTTTCCCTGCCTCTTTGGTGAGTTGCGCGAACTTTGCTTTGAATCTGTCGTATTCTTCGATTTGCGGTTTGCCCATGAATTTTAGCACGTCGTTACAGCAATGTTCGGGCGCAACTTTCAGATGGCCACTCACGTGGTCGTTTACAAGTTTACGGAAGAATTTAGGGTTTTTATCGGCAAGTATATAGTCATACCGCAATCCCGAACGTATAAACACCTTTTTTACACCGCCAACCGCTTCGACCGCTTTTAACAGGTCGATATATTCGCTGTGGTCGACCTGTAGATTCTTACAGACCGACGGAGCAAGGCAATTTTTACCTTTGCACACGCCGTATTTTTTAGCCTTTTCGCAGCCGTTTGTACGGAAATTAGCGCTCGGACCGCCGACGTCGTGTATATACCCTTTAAAATCGGGCATGGCGACTATTTTCTCTGCTTCCGCAACGCAGGATTCTATCGAACGTGACGTGACCGTTCTGCCTTGATGAAAGGCTATTGAGCAGAAATTACAGCCGCCGAAACAACCTCTGTTATGCGCGATAGAGAACTTAACTTCCTCTATCGCAGGAACACCGCCGTGTTTTTCATACGACGGATGGTATGTACGCATATACGGCAGAGAATAAACGGCATCGAGTTCTTTACGGGTAAGCGGCGGCATTGGAGGGTTCTGAACCAATATTTTATTGTCATATCCCTCGATTATCGCTTTACCGTATATATGGTCTTGGTTGTCGGACTGTATCTTAAACGCGTTTGCAAACGCCCTCTTATCACTTTTTATATCGTCAAACTCACCGCAGAACACCGAATCAAAATGGGGTTCAAAGTCACGCGATTCCAAAAAGCATGTACCTCTGACGTCGCGTATCTTCTTTATCGGCACCGATTTATCAAGCAAAAAGGCAAGACGTCTTAAAATATTCTCGCCCATGCCGTAGGTGAGAATATCGGCTCGTGAATCGACAAGTACGCTACGGCGAACTGTATCGCTCCAATAATCGTAATGCGCAAACCGTCTTGTCGATGCCTCTAAACCGCCTATAATTATAGGAACGTTGCCATAGGCTTCGCGGATACGGTTACAATATACTATAACGGCTCTGTCGGGGCGCTTTCCTATCTTGCCCCCCGCAGAGTAATAATCGTCGTTACGGCGTTTTTTGGAAGCGGTATAGTGCGCGACCATAGAATCTATATTTCCCGCATTAACCAAAAACGCCAATCTCGGCTTGCCAAAACGCATAAAATCGTTCTTGCTTTTATAATCGGGTTGCGGTATAATTGCAACAGAATATCCCTCTGCTTCAAGTACGCGCGATATGATCGCCGTGCCGAACGAGGGGTGGTCAACATACGCATCGCCCGTAACAATTATAAAATCGGGTTGATAATCTATTTCATTTGCAAAAATAGGCAAAAAAGGCATATCAACTTTGCTCCTTTTGAATATACTGATATTTTATCATCTAAAATAAAAAAAGTAAAGGAAAATATAATTTTCCTATTGACAAACAGAAAAGTATATGTTAATCTCTTAATAGTAATTATTCCTATTAAGGAGTTGGCTATGATTAAGGAAAGGAACACCAAGCAAAAAGCGTTGATACTTTCTGCCGTACGCGGAACGAAAACGCACCCTACAGCCGAGCAGGTCCATGCGATGCTTGTTGAAACGGTTGGCGGGTTGAGTCTTGGAACGGTCTACCGCAACCTTAATCACATGGCTGAGTTGGGACAGATACGGCGTATATCGGTTACTAACTCACCCGACAGGTTCGACGGCGATGTTTCGCCGCACCACCATATTTGCTGTAACAACTGCGGCAGGTTTTGCGATTTCTTCGACATGGAATACGACAATGCGCTTGATGCAGTTATCGAAGAAAAAAGCGGGTTTTCGCTAATACGCCACGAAACGGTTTTTTACGGGGTATGCCCCGAATGCATAAAAAATAAATTAAATTAACAATACAAAGGAGAACACACTATGGAACTCAAAGGAAGCAAAACAGAACAGAATCTTATGACAGCATTTGCGGGTGAATCCCAAGCACGTAACAAGTACACCTACTATGCAAGTGAAGCAAGAAAAGCAGGTTACACCGTTATCGCCGACATTTTCGAAGAAACCGCAGGTAACGAAAAGGAACACGCAAAACTTTGGTTCAAACTTCTTCATGACGGCAAAGTTCCCGACACCGCTACCAACCTTTTAGACGCGGCTGAAGGCGAAAATTACGAATGGACCGATATGTACGCTTCTTTTGCAAAGACCGCTAAAGAAGAAGGCTTTGACAGAATTGCATACCTCTTCGAAGCAGTAGGCGCTATCGAAAAGGAACACGAAGAAAGATACCGTGCTATTCTTGAAAAACTCAACACAGATACTATCTTCGTATCCGAAGACGTTCAGGTTTGGATCTGTACCAACTGCGGTCATATCCACGTAGGCAAAAAAGCACCCGAAATGTGCCCCGTTTGCCAACATCCGAAGTCTTACTTCCAAAAGAAAGTAAATAAGTTTTAATTGATTGATAACCAAAAACAAAAGGCCCTCGTGGGCTTTTTGTTTTTGGTTATTTAACGCTATTGTAAAATACCGCACAATATGTTATAATATGTCGATAAATAACACGAGGCGAGTAAATGAAGAAGATAGTTGATTTTATAAAAAAACGCAAATACTGTCTTATTTTGCTGTATTGGCCGATACACATGATATGGTATGAACTTTTAAGGATATTAAATCCCGACGCGAGTAAGGTTTTAATAATCGAAAGTTCGCTCGATTCCAAAATCCCTTTTTGTGAATGGTTTGTTATACCGTATTATTCTTGGTATCTATGTATTGCAGCGGTTTTATTGTATCCCCTTTTCAGAAGCAAGCGGGAGTTTATCCGTGCGAGTTTATTGCTTATCGGGTGCATGGTTTTACCTATGATATTCTGTACCGTATGCCCGAACGGGATAGATATATCATTGCGCCCCGATTTTGAGTCGCTGGGCAGAGATAACATCGCGATCAGGTTAGTGCAACTCATCTACAAAGCCGATTCTCCGCCGAGAAACGTAATGCCGTCGATGCACGTTTCGGTTTCGTGGGCAATGTTTTTTGCGATATTGCAAAGCAAACTCATGCTCAAAAAGCCAATATTCAAAGCATTGTCGGGAATTTGGTGTGTCGCTATTTCGCTATCGACCGTTTTTATAAAACAGCACAGCATTCTTGATGTTTTCGCAGGTGTCGGGACTGCTGTATTAGTGTTTATTTTGGTTCTTATTGCAGAAAGAATATACAACAAAAAGAAAGCGTAAAATCAAATTACGCTTTCTTTTTTATGTCAAAACCAAGTGATTCTTCCCGAATTTTGCATTTTTAATGAAAAGTTTACACACCAACCGTTTCTCCATTTATTGACAATCATTTTTTATGGTGTATAATTAAAATCGAAGAATTGAAACAAAGAGGTTCAGATGATACGAGAATTTATAAAATACTATAGACCGCACAAAAAACTTTTTGCGTTTGATATGTTCTGTTCGTTTCTCATCGCGCTTACCGACCTTTTCTACCCCTTGATAACGAAGAACATCATCAACGACTACGTGCCAAACCGCCAACTGCGTCTTGTCATTACGTGGGCGGCGATAATTTTGGTGCTTTATCTTTTGAAAATGGCATTGAACTATTTTGTTTCCTATTGGGGACACGTAGTCGGCGTAAGAATGCAGGGCGATATGCGGAAGGACATGTTCAAGCATCTCCAAAAACTCCCGTTTTCGTTTTTTGATGAAAACAAAACAGGTACTGTAATGTCGCGTCTTATAAACGACCTTATGGACGTTTCGGAATTGGCGCACCACGGACCGGAAGATTTGTTTCTTTCGATAATAATGTTCATCGGTTCGTTCATCGCACTTTCGACAATTAATATTTGGCTGACTTTAATTATTTATGCTCTCGTTCCGTTCGTTATCTTCTTCTCGGTAAAAATGCGCAAAAGAATGAAAGACGCGTTTACAAAAACGCGAGAAGAAGTTGCAGAGGTAAATGCCAACGTCGAAACCTCTATCTCGGGCATACGCGTTTCGCGCGCATACACGAGCGAAACACACGAAATCGACAAGTTTGACAAAGCAAACGAGCGTTTTAAAACAGCACGCGGATATGCCTACAAGGCAATGGGACAATTCCATTCCGCAATGACATTCTTTACCGACTTTTTATATCTTGCCGCGTTGGTTGCAGGCGGTATATTCTTCTATAACAGTTATGATGTACCCAACGGCGCGTTTTCGATAGACAGCGGTGAATTTGCAGCGTTCATTCTTTACATGGCAATGCTTTTAAAGCCTATCAACCGCTTTATTTCGCTTTTCGAGCAGTTGCAAAACGGCATGACGGGTTTTTCGCGTTTCCGCGAGATAATGGAAAAACCTGTCGAGGAAGAAGCAGAAAATGCTATCGAACTCCTGAACGCAAAAGGCGACATCGAATTTCAAAACGTTTCGTTCTCCTACCCTACGGGCGACACCGGAAAAGGAGTTTTGAAATCGCTTTCGCTTAAAATAGACAGCGGAAAAACGGTTGCGCTTGTCGGTCCATCGGGCGGCGGTAAAACCACACTTTGCAACCTAATCCCCCGTTTTTACGAACTTGACGAAGGTCGCATAACCATTGACGGATTGGACATTACAACGCTTACTCGCTATTCGCTCCGCAGAAACATCGGCATAGTTGCGCAAGACGTCTTCCTTTTCTCGGGCACGATACGCGATAACATCGCTTACGGCGACCTTGACGCGAGTGACGAGGAGATTATCGAAGCCGCCAAGAAAGCAAACATCCACGACTACATAATGACGCTCGACAAGGGTTACGACACAAAAGTCGGTGAGCGCGGCATAAATCTCTCGGGCGGACAGAAACAGCGTATTTCCATTGCGCGTGTATTCCTTAAAAATCCTCCGATACTTATACTTGACGAGGCGACAAGTGCGCTCGACAACGTAACCGAAATGCAGATTCAGGCATCGCTTGAAGAACTTGCAAAAGGAAGAACCGTTATTGTTGTTGCACACCGTCTTTCTACCATTCAAAACTCAGACGAGATACTTGTTATTAATTCCGACGGCATAGCCGAACGCGGTACGCACGAACAACTTTTATCCGCAAACGGAATTTACGCAGGACTTTACAACAGAAGAAACTTTTAAATATAAAGGCACCGATTAATCGGTGCCTTTTACCATTATTTTATCTCTATTTCAATATCACCCGTATCGGTGGTTATTTCGCATCTGCCGCCGTTTATGCTGTTTGGCACGTCAACTTCGCCCGTGTCGGTTCGGGTAATAAACACCTTATCGCTAAGCAAACTGCCTTCAACGTCGCCCGTATCGGTTATAATGTAAATCTCGGTTGCATCGCAGTTTTCAAACTCTATATCGCCGGTACTTCTTTCAAGGGCAAACTTTTCATCGGTGATAACATTATTCAAAGAAATATCGCCCGTGCTTCCGTTTGATATAAGGTTTTTGCACTTGGTGTCGGTTATAACGACCTCGCCTGTCGAAACAGAAAGGTCAAGCGTGTCCGCGCATACGTTTTGAATACGAATATCACCCGTACTTGCTTTTACCGAAAGCGCACCGTATTCGCCCTGCGGAAGATATACGGTTATTTTGGAACTGCCGAAGTTTATACCAATATACTCATACCATTTTCGCTCGTTAACTCTATCAACGACAAGTGTTCCGTCTTCGACTTTAAAAGTATGCTTTAACTTTGTTTCTTCAACACAAATCACCTTGCATTTACCATCTTCTGACGGAACAAAGAAAATATCCTCGGTGTCTGCGTTTATTGATATATTTATAAATTCTTCGGTTATTTCATATGTGTTTGTTTCGTATTTTACTGTGCTTAACTTGGTGAAATCCCAATTATAAACCGTCATTACAGAAGCGAATATTATCAGTCCGACAACAACAAGAGAGGCTGCTGTAATAAGCCATAGTTTCGTTTTTTTACTCATTACGCTTCCTCCTTTTTAATAAAACGGTTCTTTATCCATACCGCAAATTTCTTTGTCGGTATCAAAATACCTTTTGTAGCCGCTTTGCATCCGTAGAATGCGAAAATCGAAAATCCCGCACATACAATTCCTGCGCCTATAATCGCAACACCCGTCAATCCATTTACAGTAAAAGCAAATACAATGCCTGACACAACAACCCCAAAAGCGCAACCGATAAGCGAACCGAAAACCGCCCACAAGGAAATTAATACCGACCATAACGAAATATAAAGCGAGAGAATCACCGCAACTGCGGCAATACCCAAAGAAAGCCATATCGGAGAACCAAGTGCCAAAAGTACAATTTCCCACGGTTTCATCGAATTATTTGACTTTTGCACCGGAATCCTCTCCTAACATAAAAGTATATTTTGATTTTAACATAGTCTCTCGTTTATTTCAACAACAAAACACCTGTGTTGCAGGTGTTTTGTTGTTATTTGTTTTACTTATCTTCCAAGTGTTTCAAATCTTCGCTGACGTCTTCTTTGACTTTAATCATACCCAGCGGTTTAAGTTCGGTCTTACCGAAAACTTTAATTGATTGGTCGTTATTCATTTTAACCTTAATCTTGCCGGTAAGGAAACTGCTTTCAACAATTACACCTCTGCCCTTGGGGGTATCAACTATCGTGTCAACCTTGGGGAAGGTGGCATATTCCCTCTCGTAGGTATCCTGTTCAAAACGCAAACAGCACATGAGTCTTCCGCAAGAACCGCTTATCTTCGAAGATGAAAGCGAAAGGTTTTGTTCTTTTGCCATTTTTATAGAAACCTGCGCAAAATCGGGCAAGAAAGTGTTACAACAGAACGGTCTGCCGCAACTTCCCAATCCGCCGAAAAGTTTTGCTTCGTCGCGTACGCCTATCTGGCGAAGTTCGATTCTGGTACGGAACACACCTGCAAGGTCTTTTACAAGTTCGCGGAAGTCCACTCTGCCATCGGCGGTGAAATGGAAACAAAGTTTGGCGTTATCGTGAGTATATTCAACGTCTACCAACTGCATGTCCAATCCGTTTTTGGCAACCTTTTCGTACCAAATGGGTTTTGCACTTTCTTCGAGTTTGCGGTTTTCGACGTTTCTTTGATCGTCCTCGGCAGTTGCCTTGCGAAGCACGGGTTTAAGCGGAAAAACGACTTCCGATTCGCCGACCATTTTGTTGCCCAACGCAACCTCGCCGTATTCGATACCGCGTACCGTTTCGACAATGGCGTGTTCGCCTTTCTCGAATTTTATATCGGCAGGAGAGAAATAATATATCTTGCTTCCGTTACGGAAACGGATACCGATAACTTCGATATTCTTCTCTTCCTCGTCCTTTTCAACAGGTTGTTGAGGCTCGTAATCAAACATATATTTGCGTTCGGGTTCGGGCTCGGGAGTAAAGCCTACGCCGAATTGCGATTTTGCAGAATCGTTTTGATTATTGTTTTTATTGTTTTGGCTACGGTCTATATTCTCCGAACCTACATTTTCGGCAACCTTTGAATTTTCCGAATTTTCGGTCGGCTTTGCGTTTTCGTTCTTATGCTTCGGCTTACCGTACGGCTTACCGTGCTTTCCGCGGCGGTTATTGCCATGACGGTGGTTTCCGCCATGATGATTGCCTTCGTGTTTGCCGTTTTGTGTATTTTCGCGTTTTTCGTTATTGTTTTCCATTGCAAACTCCTAATAATTTATCTCGATGCCGCACTTAACAAATCCATAGAAAGTTTCGTGGCGGCGACAGTAACATTAGCGTTATTTTCAAGCGACATCATACATACAACCACCGATTCGCCCATACGCGCAAGTGCGCGTTTCGATACAGTTGATATCATGGCGGATAACTCACTGTCTTTGGGCAAACGTACTTTTTTGAGATTGTATTTTGATTTTTCGGCTTCGTTTATCAAAATTGCCAACTCGTTAAGCAAAGCATGAAGTTGTTCGCGCTTGAATTTGGGGGTTATCAAGGCATTCGAAAGGTCGTAAGTTTTCTTCCCGAGAGCAAGTGCAAAAAGTTTCTCCGCCTTGGAACGAAGGGTTACGTTTTCTTTGGAAAGATACTTTTCCGCTTCTCCAATGTTGCCGTTTGCGATATCAATAGCGGTTGTCAAATCGCTCGTTTTGGCGTTTTGATACTTTTCTTGCAATATTTCGGCTATCTCGCTATCCCTTAAGCCGTCTAAATGTATCCGTTGTCCGCGCGAAAGCACGGTGGGCAAAAGCGAAGAACGGCTTTCGGTAAGCAGGAACACCGCTACGCTTTCGGGCGGTTCTTCAAAAAGTTTCAAAAGCGCGTTTTGAGAATCCTCGCGAAGTTTACCTGCATTGCAAACGATAAATATCTGCTTGTCCGAATCGTTGGGTTTCAAAGACGACCTGCGTATTATCTCGCGCACGTCGGCAATAGTCGCGGTCTTTTCGCGTCCGATAATAAATATATCGGGGTGATCGTTTGACAGTATCTTTCGGCAGTTGGAACAGTATCCGCAAGGTTTTTCGGTTTCGGTACAAAGCATCGCCCGTGCACATTCAAGTGCAAAATCGAGTTTGCCTATGCCGTTATCGCCGTCGACGATATACGCATGTGAACAAAGACCGTTTTTTGCCTTTTCCGAAAACAGCCTTAATTCATCGCTGTTATACACCGTCAACTCGCCTCCAAACTATCCGTACTAATTATGCCTCATTATTATAATATCACAAAAATCCTTACTTGAAAAGGGATTTATTAAAAAATAATTTGACAAAACAATAAAAAAGATATACACTTAATTATTAAGTGACATAAACTCTATCAACGGAGGACTAATCATGAGCATAATCGTCGGCATAGATGTTGGCGGAAGCACTACTAAAATAGTTGCGTTTGACGGCGAAAAATTGTTATCTCCCGAACTTGTTAAGGCAAACGACCCGATCGCTTCGGTTTACGGCGGATTCGGAAAACTAACAAGTGACAATAATATTTCTCTTGAAAATATCGAAAAAATAATGGTGACCGGCGTAGGTTCTTCCTTCCTTGGTGACAATATATACGGTATACCCACATTTCACGTAAACGAATTCATTGCCAACGGCAAAGGCGGACTTTACCTAAGCGGTATCGACGAGGCTATTGTCGTAAGCATGGGCACCGGAACGGCTTACGTATATTCCAACGGAGAAACGAAGGAATATTTACACTTAGGCGGTACAGGTGTCGGCGGCGGTACTTTGGTCGGATTGGCAGGTAAACTTATCGGCGTACATTCGGTACAGAACGTTGCAAACCTTGCGCTTGAAGGTGATTTATCAAATATCGACCTTATGATTTCGGATATTACCGAAACCGACATCAGCCCTACACTTTCAAACAACGCGACCGCTTCTAACTTCGGCAAGGTGAGCGATCTGGCATCTCGCGAGGACATCGCGCTCGGGTTGGTGAATATGGTTTATGAAACCGTTGCCATGCTTGCTATATTCTCTGCTCGAATAAAAAACGTTAAGGACATTATCCTCATAGGAAACCTTGCGATTTTGCCTCAGGCAAAAGAAATTTTCAATAAACTTGAAAAGATGTTCGGCGTTAATATAATCATTCCCGAAAATGCCGCTTACGGCACAGTAATAGGCGCGGCTCTCGAGGGCATACACAACAATAACACACAAAGGGCATAAACCATGGCTGAAAACAACAGATGGAATAAAAAAATATTTGCAATGTTACTTGCAGAAGCAAAAGGCGTTCGTTCTTGGCGTCAATTTGCCGCCGATTGTGATATAAGTTACGTGCAAATGCGTAAACTTGCGCTTGGAACGCAGGAAAATCCCCCGCGTCCCAAGTTGATACGAAAAGTTGCATTTCATGCTTTCAACGAGATAGATTTACAAGACCTTATGTTTGCCGCAGGTATCCATACGGGAGATTCTATGACGCTCCGCGAAAACAACGACGTGTCCGAAAGTCCTATCGACAAATACCGTTCGCTTCCCCCGAAAGAACGCAAAACGGTAGATAAATTTATAGAATTTCTTGTCGAGGAAATCAAAAAAGAGAATCGCTCAGAAGAACAGCAGTAATGCTATAAGTAAAACGAAAATATCGTTATCTCCGTCGGCATCGAGCAGCAAAAGCAATCCGATGCCGATAAGTATAAGGTCATCAAGCCGCATATCGCGCAAGAAATCAAGCCGAAGCCCTTTCCCTTTTTCGTTGCGCGGCGACTCGACGTTTTCGTTTTCTTTTATATCTCTGTATTCATAATTATCAGATAAATCACGTTGCATACGCGACTGGTTATACTCTCGCTCATAGTTATAAAGTTGCCCGTCGCTTTTTATACCTCCAAAATCCCTGCTATACAATTTTCAACCCTCACTTTCTTAAATTTTTCATCATAGACGCAAGGGCAAGTGCCTTGGTCAGCGCATCTATCTTTTCACGTTTTTCTTCACGGAGAAGCGGTTTTATAGAAGAAAGCAACGAAATCCGAGGGTCGCTTGTCGCATTAAAACTCTGCATAAGTGCAGGAAGTGCATCAAACTGCCCCGACGGAACAGAAGCAGGGGGCGAATACGGCGTTTCCGGTTCGGGTTGTTTTATCGGTTCGTCGGAACTCGCATTCGACGGCGCTGTTGCACCTAAACCCGATGCTATCGCCGTTATTTTTGACATCGCCTCGGGGTCGGAAAGCACCTTTTTCAGTTTTTCCGCAAAATCACCGTCCAAGGTCAACACCCCGTTCGCGCAACATTCCGATTATTTCCTCGCTTTTTTCTTTACCTGCCGAATCTACCAACGCTTTCGCTTCCTCGGGTGTCATTCGCGCAATGCGGCGTTTCAAAAGGTCGGGGTTGGCAAGAAGCGCTTCGGTCTTCATTTTGTTTGCACCTGCCGCTTCGGCAATGGTTCTTGCAAGTGCGGCAAAGTTCTCGTCGTCCATAGAGAGAAGTTTGTCGAGTTGTGTGCGGTCGAAATTCATAAGTAATATATCCTCCGTTCAAATATATGTAAATTCATAAAGGAGTCGTCTGTTTTGTATATCTGTAAGCCAGAAAGAAGTGTATTTCAAACGCGCGTACTTTTATTCACATGTGTTGTTGTTACACTTTTGCTGTTTTTCGTTTCAACCGTTATCGAAAGTTACAGTGCTTTTGTTGAATTTTGCGGTTTTGTATCGCTTATACTGTCTATTCTTTTTGTGGTTCGATATTCGATAACAGAATTCGAATACGCAATTTGCGACGGCGGTTTTTCGATAACAAAGATAGTAGGAAACAAACGCCAAATCGTCTGCAACGTCGCTCTCGAAAGTGCGGTCGACTTGCTCAGAAAACGCGACTATGACCATCTTCCGTCAAACCAAAAAGCAATAATAAAATACTCGTTGAACCAAAATATGAAAGCCGACAGTTATGTATTCCTTTGCGAATTCAACGGAAAGCGTACAATGATAGAATTCGAACCCAACAAGGAATTTGTTTCTATAATGAAAAACGAAATCAAACAGGCAAAACTCAACAGCGATAATACAGACGAATAGTTTTTTCAATATATTCTATGCGGAATGACCCAAAGGGTTGCTTTTTTGAGGAAAATATATATAATTAAAATGTTTGACATATACGTTAACATTCTTTTCACAGAGGTGGACTCGACATGTATGACATTACAATAATAGGCGGCGGCGTTTGCGGTGCTGCGATTGCAATGTACCTTTCAAAATATGACATAAAATGCTGTCTGCTTGAAAAAGACAACGATATCGCTATCGGTACGACAAAAGCAAACAGCGGAATAGTACACGCAGGTTACGACCCCGAGCCGGATACGTTAATGGCACGTTTGAACGTACGCGGAAGTGAACTTATTGAAGAATTTGCAAAAACAATGAATATCCCCTACAGAAAAGTCGGATCTATGGTTATTTCCTTCAACGCAGACGACGAAGAACATCTGCGCGAACTTTACGAGCGCGGTATCGCCAACGGTGTACGGGGAATGGAATTATTGGACAAAGACGCACTTTTGGAACGCGAACCCAATCTTTCGCCCGAAGTAACAGGTGCGCTCTATGCATCCTCTGCGGCTGTCGTAAACCCTTGGCGTCTTTGTATTGCCATGGCAGAAACCGCGGCTAAAAACGGAGTTGAAATACATCTCGACAGCGAAGTCACCGCTATTGAAAAAATCAACGGCGCGTTTAAAGTGACCGCAGGCGGCAAAGAATATGACACGAAATATATAGTAAACGCGGCAGGACTTTACTCCGACCGTATAGCCGAACTTGTCGGTGCGAAAGATTTTGAAATACGCCCCTCGAAAGGGCAATACTATTTGCTTGACAAAACTTCGAATTGGCTTGTAAACTCGGTCATTTTCCAATGCCCGACCGAAAAAGGCAAGGGCGTTTTGGTTTCGCCTACCGCCGAGGGAAATATTATTGTCGGCCCGAATGCCGAAAGCGGCAACGAGCGCGAGGACGTTTCTACCACTCGCGAAGGTTTGGACTTTGTTGCGCAAGAGGCGGCAAAAACAACTAAACTTATCGACTACCGCGAAAATATCCGTTCGTTCGCGGGTTTACGCGCGAACTCCGACAAACATGATTTTATAATAGGCGAATCTGCACTTTGCAGACATTTTATCAACGTTGCAGGTATTAAATCTCCCGGACTTTCTTCTGCTCCTGCCATTGGCGAATATGTTGTTGAAATCCTTGAAGACTGCGGCATGATAATGTCCAAAAAAGCCGACTGGTCTTATCCTAATCCTCACATCTGTTTTGCAGAACTTTCCGATGAAGAAAAAGAGGAGATCTGCAAAAAAAATCCGAAATACGGTAACGTTATCTGCCGTTGCAATCTTATCACCGAGGGCGAAGTTCTTGACGCGCTCGATTCATACGTCAAACCGAGAACGCTTGACGGCATAAAACGCCGTACGGGAAGCGGTATGGGCAGATGTCAGGGCGGTTTTTGCGGCGTAAAGATACACGAGATTCTCTGTGAATACTACAACATTCCGCCCGAAACCGTGCTTTGGGACAGGAGAGGCTCTTATATCGTTTCGGGAAAGGTCGGTGAAAAATAATGATGACAAAACACGACATAGTTGTTATCGGTGCAGGTCCTGCAGGAATGGCGGCGGCTCTTGCCGCTTATGAAGCAGGTGTTAAGGATATCCTCTTGATCGAACGCGATTACGAAGCAGGCGGCATTCTTAACCAATGTATCCACGACGGTTTCGGTCTTCATCGTTTCGGCGAACAGTTAAGCGGACCCGAATACGCCTGTAAATACATCGACATGCTTAAGGACACATCGGTTACGCTTCAACTCGGCACGACCGTACTTGACATCGAAAACAAGATAGTTTCCGCCGTTTCGATAGCAAACGGTTTCGAACAGATAGAAGCAAAGGCTATTATCCTCGCTATGGGTTGCAGAGAACGCAACAGAGGCCCTATATCCGTCCCCGGTGACAGAGGCAAAGGCGTTTTCACCGCAGGTGCGGCACAGCGTTATCTTAACATCGAAGGATATCTTGTAGGCAAACGCGTCGTTATACTCGGAAGCGGCGATATCGGTCTTATTATGGCAAGACGAATGACGCTTGAAGGCGCAAAGGTTCTTGCTGTTGCAGAAATCATGCCTTTTACAAACGGACTTTCGCGCAATGTCGCTCAATGTCTTGAGGATTTCGATATTCCGCTTTATCTCTCACACACCGTTACCGACATAATCGGCAAAAACGCGCTTGAAGGTGTTGTGATTTCCGAAGTAGACGCTAACATGAAACCTATACCGGGAACAGAAAAGCACTTCGACTGCGACACCCTGCTTTTATCGGTAGGTCTTGTTCCCGAAAACGAACTCACGCGCACGGCAGGCATCGAAATTGACGCACGTACCAAAGGCGCAACCGTAGGCGAAGACATGCAAACCACCGAAAGCGGAGTATTCGCGTGCGGTAACGTGCTCCACGTACACGACCTTGTTGACTATGTTTCCGCAGAAAGCGAACGTGCGGGTAAGAGCGCGGCAAAATATGTTTTGGGCGAAACCGCAGACAACAACGGCGAAACCACTTTTGTTACTAACGGTATGAATATTTCCTATACCGTTCCTCAAAGAATAAACAAAGAAAACGTAGAAAAATCGGTTGATATCTTTTTCCGCGTTCGCAAAAAGATACGTCTTGCCGAAATAAGAGTTGAATCCGAGGGCGAAAAGATTGCATCTTACAAACGCGAGTTTTTAGCACCCGCCGAAATGGAAAAGATTACTTTGCCTAAGATTTTGCTCGACAAAGCGCAAGGCAACCTTACGGTTTTGGCTATTGAAGTTGAGGAGGGCGAATAATGAAAGAAATGATATGTATCGTTTGTCCTCGCGGATGCCGCCTTTCTGTCGACGAACAAACTCTTAAAGTCAACGGTAATTTCTGCCCGAAAGGCGAAGAATACGGCAAAAACGAAATAACCTCCCCTATGCGTACCGTAACAGGCTCGGTTGGCATAACGGGCGGAATACATCACCGTCTTGCCGTTCGTACCGACCGTGCCGTTCCTAAAGAAAAAATGTTTGAGATCATGGACGTTTTACACACATGCACCGTAAAAGCGCCCGTGAAGCGCGGTCAGGTCCTTATCGAAAACGTTTGCGGCACAGGCGCAAACATCATTGCATCGCGAGATATGTAATCTAAAAAAACAATATGCACCTCCAAAGTTTTCGGAGGTGCATATTTTTATGTGTAAAACAAAACGAGTTCGGCACAACACCGAACTCGTTTATTTAATTGGTCACATCGTAATAACTCATACTTGACGGAACGAAATATATATCACGGCTTCCGCGGTTAGTGTTGAGTTTTATAAGTTTAAAACCGTCGTAGTGATATTCCCTGCTTCCGTCGGGGTATTCGGTACATTTGATATCTTTATTGTTAAGGTCGGTTTCGGCGGACGTGATTATATCATCAATAGTGATATCTCCGTCCTTCAACGCCATTTCAAGCATTTTCGAACTTCCGTCCACTTCGGTCATCATCATACCGCCAACCACATACACGACTTGGTCATCGGTATAAAAAATATATTCAACTTTATCGCTTCCGTCAGATGTATATTCAAGTCCGTACCGATTACCGGAAGAACAGGACACCAACATTAAAACGCAAAGCAACGTTGCAACCAAAAACGTTTTTCTACTCATTTTCGCCCTCTTTCTTCGTTTCGCCGTTCAACTTAAGTTCGGCAAACTGTTCACGGGTTATAAGTATACTGCGTTTTTTGGTAGCGGCATCGAATTCGCCTATATAGCCGCGGCGTTCCATTTTATCAATAATTCTTGCGGCACGGGCATAGCCAAGCGAAAGACGACGTTGAAGCAACGATGTCGAAACAGTTCCCGAATCAATAGCAACTTCGACGGCATCTAAGAACATCGGGTCGAGTTTCTCGCTTCCGTCATCGGGTTCAGCCTCTGCCGAAACACCTTTCTTACCTTTCATGCCGCAGAGTTTTGCTTCCTGCTCGATAAGTTTGATGATAGAATCATCGTATTGAGCATGAGCGGCTTCCTTAATGAACTGCGTAACCGCCTTTACTTCGGTCTTGTCATCGACGAAAGTACCCTGAACACGCAACGGTTTAAGTGCGCCGACGGGATAGAACAGCATATCACCTCTGCCGAGCAGTTTTTCGGCACCGGCTTGGTCGATAATCGTACGGCTGTCTATCTGCGAAGTAGTTGTAAGTGCGATACGCGAGGGGATATTTGCTTTAATAAGACCTGTGATAACGTCAACCGACGGACGCTGAGTACCTATAACAAGGTGCATACCTGCGGCACGTGCTTTTTGAGCAAGACGGCAAACCGAAGTTTCCACATCGTCGGGCGCGGTCATCATAAGATCTGCAAACTCGTCTATGAAAATAACAATTTGAGGCATCATCTGACGTTCGGGGTCATCTGCAACCGCAAGGTTATAACCTGCAAGGTCACGCGCACCGACTTCTTGAATAAGGCGGTAACGGTTTTCCATTTCGGTACATGCCCAATTAAGCGTACCTGCCGCGTTTTTCGGGTCGTTGATTACAGGTACAAGAAGATGAGGTATATCCTTAAAATCGGAGAATTCAACCGATTTCGGGTCGATAAGTATTAACTTAACGTCGTTCGGGTGATTGCGGTAAAGCAAAGAAAGTATAAGCGAGTTTATACAAACCGATTTACCCTGACCTGTCGCACCTGCAACAAGCAAGTGGGGCATTTTTGCAATATCAAGATATACCGGATTACCGGCAACGTCCTCACCGAGTGCGGCGAAAAGACGGCTCTTATTATCACGGAACGTAGGATTATCAATAAGTCTGCGCAATCTTACGGTTGTGGTATTTTTATTGGGAACTTCTATTCCGACTGCCGCTTTTCCGGGAATACTTTCGATACGGATTGCCGATGCGGCAAGATGCAACGCAAGGTCCTCGGCAAGATTGGTGATTGCTTTTACCTTTACTCCCGTTTCGGGACGAAGTTCATAACGCGTTACGGTAGGACCGAAAGTTGTATCAATAACCTTTGCTTTTACATTAAAACTTGCGAGTATTTCCTCAAGTTTGCGGCTTGTGCGTTCGATATCGGCAGGAGTAGGACGCGCGGTGTTATTATCGTCCGATGTGAGCAAGGAAATAGGTGGGAACACGTACGGTGTATTCTCTATCGGCTCAAGGCAAAGTTCCTCGTCATCTACTTCCTCGATTATTTCGGGTATGGTTTCGGGAGCGGTATCAGGGGATTCTGCCGTATCAGCCGATTCCGATATTTCGGGGTTTTCGGTTGCGGCGATAATCGCTTCTGCAGAAAACGGGTCGGGCGGAAGTTCGTTATCGTCATCGACATTGTATTCCGAAATAACCTCAAATTCGTTACCCACAGGATCTACGGGAAGCGATTCGGGTTCGGGAACAGCATTCGACGGCTCAATTTCTCTCTTTTTACGTTTTACAGCAGGTTCTTCGGGCGTATATTCCTCTTCTTCCTCTGCCTCGCGGGATTCTCTTGCTCTTTCCGAAACTTCGCGGAAATAGTTTACTATCGACATAACGGTATCTTTGGGAGTTGCGCCGCAAAGAAGAACGGTACAGATAAATATACCCAAGATAGAAAGCACCATTGAGGCTGTCGCGCCGATGGTTTTTATAAACGCCATGGCAAACATACCGCTTATAAGTCCTGCGCTTTGAAGTTCTATTCCCTTCGGATAAAGGTCGCGAAGAAGCATCGCATCGCCGCCTGCAACTGCCACCTGAACTACAAGCGAAATAAACATAAATTCAAGCAAATACAGCAAATATTTAATTTTCGCAACATTATTCGCGTGGTCTTTGCCCCAAAAAATATCTACGATAAGCATGAGAAAAGGAACAACGTAATACATCGGCCCGAAAAGTCCTTTTAAAAAGGTCGCAATTGCGTTACCGAGCCAACCGTTATTCACAAACGGGAAAAACGTAAGTATTATAAAAAACGCAACAAAGCCGACTATCCAGCGGACTATTTCCGAACGGTCGACTTTTATTTGGTTTTGTTTGCTTTTATTCGATTTCGAACTTGTATATTTTTTCGATGTCGAATTTCTTGACGTCTGCTTTTTTTTCTTGTCTGCCACGTGCGACTCCTTTTATACGATTATACAATATTATCTGCAATAATTGCGGCAACGCCGATTACTATACAGTAAACTGCGAAAAATGTGAAACTTTTATTTTTTGTAAGGTATTGCAACAGTTTAATGGCGAAAAATCCGACAACCGCCGCAGTAACGGCACCTGCCAAGATAGGAATCAGCATATCGGTGCCGAGTCCCTCGTCAAACATATCCGGAAGTTCCGAAACACAAGCGCCGAGAATGGCAGGAATCGACATAAGGAAAGAAAATCTTACCGCTTCTTCGCGGTTATAACCTAATATTCTGCCGCCTGTGATTGTTGAACCCGAACGAGAAATGCCGGGAAGAATACCTAACATGGCTTGCATGATACCTACGCCTAACGGACGCAAGAATCCTCCGTTTTCGGGCGAGGCTTTTCCGCCCGACAAGCGGTCGCTTATTACAAGCATACAGCCGTTGATTATCAAAAGTATACCGATAACCCAACTAATCGAACTTAATGCTTCGACGGCTTCGTCTAATCCCAACAACTTGACGGGAATAAGCGGAAGTGTCGCAACACAAAGCATTAAAAACAGTTTTTCTCCGTTATCCAAGCCTTGTTTGAGTTTTCCCGTGAACAGTTTTTTTACCAACGAGAAAAACGCTGCCACAAGCGAAATTACGTCTTTTCGGAAAACGACACAGACCGAAACAAGCGTTGCAAGATGAAGTGAAATATTAAAAGCAAAACTTGACGACGTTTCGGTGCCGAAAAAGTTCTGAGCCAACGCGAGGTGACCGGAACTGGATACAGGCAGAAATTCGGCAATGCCCTGAATTATTCCGTATATTACCGCTTCGATTATGCCCATAAGGGTTCTCCCTCCCAATCATGCTATATATACTTACAAAAATATATTACGTATTATAACTGTATATTCTCAAATTGTCAAGCGAGTAGATTGACAAACGCCGCATATTGGTGTATAATCTATTGAAATATTTTCCTAAGGAGATGACTTTTTTGTCTTCCGCATTCAAGAATTTTTTTATCACCTTCGCTATATGTTTGTTGGTGTTTGGCTTTATAGGACTTCAATACGTATACCCTTGGCTTTCGGGAATCGTTAATTTCGACGACATGGGGGATGATACCTCCGAAGACCCCAACGTGAATGTTTCGGGCGATACAAGCGACGATACTTCTTCCCCCGCTGTTGTGCCTAACAATGATTTCGACGAAAACGGCGATGTATTTACCGCGATAGTGATGTGCGTTGATTCCAACGGACGCACTCTTAATTGCGCTTTTATAGATGCAAACGGTAAATCGAAACGCTTTATTTACTGTCCGATGGCAACTTCGGTAAGAGTTGAAAACGAAGTCGGTGTTGCGGTTCCGATAGGCGACCTTTTCCGCACCATGACTCCGGTAAATATTTGCCAAACCGCTTCGGCCATGACAGGTATTGAAACAAAATATTGTTTGAGATTCGACCGCGACGATATTAAAGAAATCGCCGCCATGATCCCCGGAGCAAGTGTGACTTTAAGTGAAGATATCGTAATAGTCAACCCCGAATATGAGGACTATATTCCCGTCGGCGGTGAATATCCCGACGATTACTACATAACCATTTCGAACGTTGACGGCAGAGTGCTTTTAAACGAAAAGTTAAACGGCAAGTCCAAACTCGAATGGCTTTTGGAATATAACCCCAACCCTGACGGAAGCGAATACAACGCGGTTTATTCGCAAATATCCAAATCGCTTTTACGTCAGTTCTTCACAAGCGAAAGCGCGTTGAAAAGCACACAGGTTATGGCTAACATAATCAAAAACTGCGACACCAACCTTACCCTTGATTCTGCAAGCGGTCATCTTGACACGATATTCTCATACAACGACTTCCAACTTCACGAAACAACTTTCCCGTCCAACTGGGAAACCGCTGTTACAAAACTGCGTGAACTCGACGGAAGTTACAACAAAAATTAAATCAGGTGCAACTATGAAAAAGAATTATTCTCCTGCAACAAAATGTATTCACTCGGGTTATGAACCCGAAAACGGAGGTCCTCTTGCCCTCCCGATATATCAAAGCACTACATATTCTTACAGTTCTCCCACCGAAATAGGCAAACTTTTTGACCTTACCGCCGACGGACACATGTATTCCCGCATCTCGAACCCCACGGTCGCTTGTGTAGAAAACAAGATTGCCGATCTCGAGGGCGGCGTCGGTGCGCTTTGCACGTCTTCGGGACAGGCGGCAAGTTTCCTTGCTATTGCAAATATCGCTTCGGCAGGTGACCATATTCTTGTTTCCTCTAAAATTTACGGCGGCACTACGAATCTTTTCAATGTAACGCTGAAACGTTTTGGAATCGACTGTACGTTTTTCGACCAAGACATATCGAATGAGGAACTCGAAGCACTTATTCAGCCTAACACCAAACTCATTTTCGGCGAAACCATTGCAAACCCTGCGCTTTCTGTATTTGATATAGAACGTATCGCTTCTGTTGCACATAAAGCAGGTATTCCTCTTATCGTGGATAACACTTTCGCTACGGGTGTGCTTTGCAGACCGATAGATTTCGGTGCAGACATCGTTATACTTTCCACCACAAAATACATGGACGGCCACGCCGTTCAACTCGGCGGTTGTGTTGTTGACAGCGGCAATTTCGATTGGACTCAAAACGACAAGTTCCAAGGACTTTGCACTCCCGATGAATCCTATCACGGCATAGTTTATACCGAATCTTTCGGTAAACTTTCATATATCACCAAAATGCGCGTCCAACTTATGCGCGACTTTGGAGTTTACCCCTCTGCACAGGCGGCGTTTTTGCTTGACCTTGGTATGCAGACTCTTGATGTACGTCTTAACCGTCATTGCGAAAACGCGCTCGCTGTCGCAAAGTTCCTTGAAGAAAGCGGTTATGCCGAATATGTAAATTACGCAGGACTTGAAAGCAACAAATACTACGAACTTGCCAAGAAGTATCTTCCCAAGGGATGTTGCGGTGTTGTTTCTTTCTGTATCAAGGGCGGCAGAGAAAAAGCAGAAAAATTCATGAATTCGCTTTCGCTTTTCGTTAACGCGGTACATGTAGCGACGGTTCATTCTTGTGTGCTTCATCCTGCAAGTTCCACACACAGACAGTTGAGCGACGAAATGCTCGTTGCGGCAGGTATTGATGCAGGTCTTATCCGTATTTCGGTCGGTATCGAAGACATCGGCGACATTATTAGTGACCTTAAAGCCGCTTTGGAAAAAACTTTTAATTAAAGTGTCGAATATCCTATTGAAATTCACAATAAAGTGTGATATTATTTAAGTTACTAAATACGGAGGTGTTTGTTATGGCATATTCTATCAATAACGAAACTTGCATCGGTTGCGGTACCTGCGAGGCTGAATGCCCCGTTAGCGCTATCAGCGTAGCCGATGACGGCAAGTACGTAATCGACCCGGAACTCTGTCTTGACTGCGGCGCATGCGCAGGCGTTTGCCCTGTTGATGCTCCTCAAGCATAATTGCTAATTGATTAAAGGGCCGAGACCCGATAATGCGTTCATAGGGTACGCCCCTATGAACGCATTGTTGTTTTAATATGTTTTGACAAATTTCTCGGATAATTCCGATATTTCATATAAACTTATCAGGACATTATTTATGTGTGACATACAAACAAACAAAATAAATGCCGATATCGTATTGAAAGAACCGATGGGCGGAATACGTTTCGGCACCGATGCGCTTTTACTTGCCGATTTCGCGTCAGGTATAAAAAAAGGTTTGTGCATCGACCTCGGAACGGGTTCGGGTGTGATCCCTTTGCTTTTACTTGCGACGGGTTGCAAAGCAAATTTTTGCGGACTTGAACTTCAACCCGAGTACGCAAAAGTTGCCGAAGAAAACGCTGTAAAAAACGGTTTTGCCGACAGGTTTAACGTTATTTGCGGAAACGCGGAGAATTTTAAAGAAATCTTCACTTGCGGAGCAGCAGACTACATTGTGACAAATCCGCCTTATATGCGTTTGGATTGCGGCGCAGACAATGAATCGGTCCCGCTTAATATCGCTCGGCGCGAGGTTTCGGGCGGAGCTCACTTGTTTTGTAAAACGGCTTCGTGGTGTTTAAAAAGCGGAGGCGGTTTTTTTGCCGTTTACCGTCCCGACAGATTAGTGAACTTGATTTGCGCCATGCGCGAAAACCGCATAGAACCGAAACGCCTGCGTGCCGTTGTCCCGTCGATCGGCAAAAAGCCGTCGCTTATACTTATCGAGGGTCGAAAAGACGGAAAAGAAGGTTTGGTTTACGAAAACGACCTTGTAATTTATACCGACGGAAGCCATACCGTACAAACTGATGAAATGCAAAATATTTATAAAAGATTTTGATTTTTAGGGCTTTAAAATGACAAAAAGAACGTTTGCTGTAATTTTAATAGCAGTTATACTTCTTTCTGCCGTATTATCGGCAGGGGGTGTTCTTTTTGCGCCTAAATCGCTTTTCGAACAATTCGATGCAGACCGCGAAACCTCGCTTGAAGAAGCGTTGGGAAATACCGCTGACATCAAATCCGAACCGCTATCTCCGATGAGCGATTCCGAGCGGTATATTGTAAAGTTTAAAGACGAAGTTGCACTTACCGAAATAGAAAGCGCATTAAAAAACATCGAATTCCGTTTACTTGCCGAAAGCGAACAGCGTTTGGTTTCTGTTGCGCTTGAAAACAGCGATTTCCTTAACAAATACACGACCATTATAGACTATTTTGAGCCCGATTTTATAAGAGATACTCTTGCCATCACCGACGATGCGGTCACCATGCCGTCATACGAATCGCTTGGTATATACAGCGCATGGGATATAGCCGTCGGCACGAACGACGTTATCGTAGCCGTACTGGACACGGGTGTAGAACGCAGTCATGAAGACCTTGTTGACGTAAACATTCTTAACGGTTATGACGCGGTAGGACGTACCTCGGGAGTGAACGAAGACACCGCGGGACACGGCACGGGTGTTATAGGCATTATAGCCGCTGCGGCTAACAACCAAAAAGGTATTGCAGGTGTTGCGCACGGCGTTTCTATTCTTCCCGTAAAAGTATCGTCAAGCAGTACCGCAATATATTCTTCCGACCTGATTTCGGGCATACGCTTTGCCGCCGATGCAGGTGCAAAAATAATAAACATGTCCGTCGGCGGTTATTCTTCCTCTTATGCCGAGCAGGAAGCGGTCAATTATGCCGTTTCGAAGGGCTGTATCCTTATTTCTGCGGCAGGAAACGGCGGTAACCGTCCCTATGCCGACCAAAAAAGTTATCCCGCCTCTTACGACGGGGTCATTTCGGTTGCTTCCTGCAACCAAGACGGCGAAAGAAGCGAGTTCTCGCAATATAACGACTCCGTGGACGTTGCGGCTATCGGCGAAGCGATTACTATGCCCTATGTCGAAGACGGCACATCAATTTACCGTGCCGATTCGGGTACGAGTTATTCCTGCGCGATCGTAAGCGGTATTGCCGCACTTGCGGCTTCGTATATAGATGACGGTGTACGATTCGGCGGCGATGAATTTTTATCGCTTATAGCAGACACCTGCGGACAAGAACGAAGCATTGAATTTGGTCACGGCATTATAAACGCATACGATATAATCAACATAACCAATTCGCCGATAATTACAGGGGTATACAACGGAGCAACATATTCCGAAAGCGTTTATATCGGCTTCAACCGAGGCACTGCCCGTTTAAACGGCGCACCTTTTTCCGACGGCGATGCCATAATCAAAAACGGCAAACACACCCTTACCGTAACCGACAGAGATATTGTCAAAACCGTCACTTTTACGCTCGATTACAATCCGCTTTCCTATAAATTCAAGGAGTTTTCGGCATTTTCCTACTTCAGTTTCGAACGCGGAACTGCACTTTTAGACGGTTTCCCGTACGAATCGGAAGAACATATCGTTGCATCGGGCAGACACGAATTTGTTCTTTTCGAAGGCGAGGAAATTCTGAAAAAAGAGATATATCTGCAATACTCACTCCCTACCGTTTACGGCATAGAGGACGGAAAAATATATACCGAACCAGTTAATATCCGCGTCATCGGCGACGGAGTTGCCGAACTTGACGGCGAAAAAATATACGGAGATGCGACAGTTGCAGAAAACGGTAAACACACCCTTACCGTAACAAGCGGTAACGGAGCAGTTACCAAAAAATACAGTTTTGAGATTAAATTCCCCTACGGTCAATTTATAGACAACGATTATGCAATGGCGTCCGCCGCTGTCGACGAAGATAACGGTTATATATGCCTTTACGGCGAGTCGCTCGTCGGGGTGAGGATATACGATATTGCTTCGCCCGAAAATTTCACCCATTTCCTTCCTGTCGGACGGGTATACGAACATGCATTTACCGAGAACGAACTTCTGCTTTTCGGTGATAACGGCGTGACAGTAATAACTCGTAAAAACGCGCTTGATACAGAAACTGCGGTCGACAGAGTGATTTCTCCCGAGAACATGGATCATTTCTGCTTTGGAGACGGAACGGTTTATTGTTTTGACGGCGACAGCATGTTCTCGCTTGATATAACAATGGGAGAAACAACGCTTGTAGCCGAACTCGGCATTGATTGCGAAACTGCGTTCTATTCGGAGGGTACTTTCTATCTTATCTCCAACGGCACGTTATACTCGTATGATCTTGATGATTCGGTATTGACCGAATTATTTGACATTGATGCCGAAAACGCAAACGTTTGCTTTGGAAACGGTTATATAGCAGTAGGAAACAGGCTTGTTGACGTATCAAACAACGAAACCACACTTGAATTTGCGGCCACCGAAGCGGTGAAGATAGAAAACGGTTTGCTTTTCACCGATAGGTGTATAATAGATATTTTGTCGGGAGAAGAAATCGGCAGTTTTCCTTTTACGGTTTCCGACATAGTATTCGGTGACGATGCGGTATATCTTTTCGGAGCCGAGAAAAAGTGTGCCATAATCAAAAACGGCGCTGACGGGGTTGCCGTTTACGGTGCCGCACGGTGTTTAGATAACGCTTTTTCTCCTACGGAAACGGTTAACGGATATCGCAAGGTCTTGTTTTACGACAGATACACCGCGCCTATATCGTCGGCGTCGGGTGATGAAAATTTGTTTGTGCTGTTTGACGGCAAAAATGCGCTTTACAGTATCACGCTCGATGATTTAAGCGAAAATGAACCGTTGGCGCTTCGTTTCGAACCCAAAGCGGTTTACACTTCGGGAGAGTACGTTGCGGTTTCATTCAAGAACATGCCTTATGTATATCTTGCAACGGAAAACGACATCGAAAACGGCAGATACATTTTACTCCCCGACATTTGCGATTCTGCATTTATCCTAAACCGC
This sequence comes from Eubacteriales bacterium, assembly GCA_045652625.1. GTDB lineage: Bacteria > Bacillota > Clostridia > Oscillospirales > CAG-382 > Coliplasma. Next base: position 91,499 of record JAZRUR010000007.1, read on the forward strand.
AGACTCTATTCCGCAACGGGCGGAAAACTTGTTTACTGCCCGATAAACGGCGGTGCGGTGACCAAAACAAGAGTGCTTGCAGATAACGCCGTTTTATCCGATGAAACCATATATTGTTTAAGCGGAAATGAACTTTCGGCGTATACCTCTACTCTCACCAATATCGCAACGATTACCGTTCAAAGCGGTGATTTGGCGGTTGGAAACGGTGTTGCTGTCGGCAACACTATCTACAATGCCGCTTTGAAAGACGATGTCGTGCGTTTAAACAGCAAGATACTCGATTTCAAGGGCAACACAGTTGTTACAAAATCAGGAGTTTACGACCTCAATGCAACCGAATATATCGGCAACATGGGTGTCAAGTCTGCAGTAATCTCTACCATAACCTCGAATAATTCAATCATCGCTTTTGGTGCAGGTTTGATCTCGGTATGCTCGTTTGGCGACGGAAGCGAGATAACCTCAAATGCGAATATAACAGGTATCACCGAGGGCAGTATTTATCTCGACAGCGTAAGAATCGAATACGAACACGGCATCGGATACCTTGACGGCAAACCTTTTAAATCGGGCGACACTGCAACCGATGCAGGTGTACATATTTTCAAAGTCGCGCTTCCCTGCGGACGAAATATATCCGTAAACTTCACCATTGAATCAAATATCGAAAAAATAGAGTTCCTTGTCGGCGAGAGAGTCATGTCGGTGGGCGAAACGGTTACGCTCGGCGTAAGATATCTGCCCGACGGCGCAAGTTCTATGCCCTTTACGCTCTCGTGCGATTCCGACGGACTGCTTATCGGCGAAATGGGCGAGATAACCGCGCTTGAAGTAGGAAAATACACCGTAACCGCAAATGTAAAAACCGATTACGGCAGTTTCTCTGCTCAATGTACGATAACCGTACGCGACGACCTTATCGTTTTCGCCGAGGACAGCGGATTGAGCATCGACCGCGACAACGGGTTTATCATCGGAGTTGAGGCAGGTACAACGGTTTCGGCTCTGATAGAAAAACTAAATTCAAGCGGAGATGCGTTTGTGTTAGACGCAAACGAAAACAACGTTACCGAATATGTCGGTACTAACGACAGGCTTGTACTTCAAAACGACGAAGGAATCACCGACAGTTTAATTGTTATTGTTGCCGGAGATACCGACGGTGACGGTTTTATTACCGCCTACGACTTATATGTACTCGAATGTATATTGCGCGGCGAGAGTTATGAAAACGCCTTTTTGTTCGCCGCCGATGTGAACCGAAACGGTATTACCGATGATAACGATTACCGCGATCTGAAAAACAATCTGCTTTATATTATCGAGGCAAACTTAGGTACGCCCAACAAAAACCTTTTCGGCTTAAGCACTATTCAAACGGTAAGCCGAGTTGAAAGCGGAAGTATAATCGACGTAACGGTCTGTATAAGCGGCTGTAAATACACTCGTGCGGTTTCGGGCGTTATTAATTTCAGCGACGGTCTTGAATTTATCGAGGGCGTAAGCACGGGTTGGCAAACAGACTACCGTAATTTTGACAACCGCGTTAGTTTTTACGCGTTCGGCGCCGACGGCAAAGAATGCGAAAAGGCATTCAAATTGCTTATAAACCTGCGTTTTCGTGTAACTGCCGAAGCAGGAAACACCGTAACATTTTCCTCGGACGGTTTAACGGTGGCGTCTGACGCAGAATCAAGCATTATACGTTTTGATACAACCGAACTTTTCGTGTATGAACCTCAAACAGGCGATTTCAAAATAGATTTTCATAATGCCTATGATTTTAAGTTTGACGAAAACAAACGCGAATACGATGTTGTTATCCCCTACAACAACGCACTTGCCGATATTTCGGTAACGAGAAACGAAGGGCAGACAGTTTCGGTTTCGAATCCCGTAATTCCCGACAGCGGAAGCGGCACAGTGACCGTTACGCTTACCGAAGCAAACGGTATCAGCAAGGTTTATACCATACACGTCACACGCGACAAAGAACCTCGTTTTGATACGAATTGCCGTCTTTCTACTTTGGAAATCGAAGGATTCCGTCTTGCGCCGCAATTTTCTCCCGATATTTTGTCGTACAACTTGACCGTTCCATACGGTACAGAAAAGATAAACGTCTATTGCACAGCGCAAAATCCGACGGCATCGGTAATAGTTGGCGACACAACCATTACGGGCGAAGAAACAACCGTAACGGTAACAGTCGGTGCACCCGACGGCGAAACGCTAAAATATGTTATACACGTATTTATGCTTCCGCCCGAAGAGGAATCATCGCAGGATTCTACCTCGAATGAAGAACCCAACGATAACACCCACTCTTTTACGCTTTATGCAATAATCATTGCAGTTGTCGCTGCTGCCATTGTCGTTACGCTTTATGTAAAAATAGGAAAACATGACGAAGCGATCAAACGCGAAGAAGAAAACGAAAATCACAACGACAACACAGAACAATAAAACAAAGACCGTTGATTCTCCATGAATCAACGGTCTTTTATCGTGTTTATTATTCTGCAAATATAATGGGTTGGGTTCTCGGAAGCGGTTCGGGAAGTGCGCAATCGCGGTAGCCGAGAATACAGTTGCCTATTCCGATATACTCATCGGGAATACCGTATTGACGCGCGATCGCACGGCCTTCTTCGGACTCGAACACCTCTTTCGCGCGGTGTATCCAACAGGAATCTATTCCTAACGAAAACGCCGCGTTCATAAGGTTAGCCATGGCGCAAGAGCCGTCCTCGACAGTTGTGGTTCGATTACGGTCGGCAAATACAACTATTACAGTATTTGCACCGTAAAAAGGATCGCTGTCGCTTCCCATTACTTTACGGTTAAGTTCGGAAAGTTTGTCCCTTAATTCCTTATTGGTAACAACAAGAAACAGCGTGTCGCGCGTGTTTCTTCCCGTAGGGGCATAAACACCAGCCTTGAGAATCAACTCGATATCCTCTTTTTTTATGGGTTTGTCTATGAATCCGCGAATGCTTCGTCTGGTCGTTAAAGTTTTGATCGTTTCGTTCATAATTCTATTCCGCCTTTTGGATTTTATGCATTTTTCAAATAAGGATTATTTCTGCGTTCTTCGGAAAGGGTTGATTTTGCATCATGTCCGGGGAAAATCTCGTAATCGCCGGGAAGATTGCGCAGCGCGCGGAGAGAACGCATAAGTTCTTGCTCGTTTCCGCCGAGGTCGGTTCTGCCTATGCTGTTTTTAAAAAGCGTATCGCCCGTAAACATCATTCCGTCAAAAACGTAGCAAACACTGCCTTTTGTATGTCCGGGGGTGGGAATAACATAAAAGTCGAAACCTGCTATTGAGTATTCGCCCTCTTTTGTGAACGTATATTCGGCAGGTTCAAAAGGACGGGGATCATAGGGTATAACCGCGCTGAACATATCACGTTCGGTCAGCATGTGTGCGTCGTTTGCATGGATACCCACGGGTATATTTATTCCGCGAAGGTCGCCTACGGCAAGAACATGGTCGAAATGACCGTGTGTAAGCAGTATCAAACGGCAAACGGCGTCGGCGCGGTGAAGCGCGTCCTGAATAACCGTAAGGTCTGCACCGGGGTCGATAACGACCGCATCGCGCGAATCGGGTGATTTTATTATGTAGCAGTTGGTATGAAGCATACCTACTTCTACTTTAATGACGCTCATGTCTTTCATATCTATTTGACCCCTTTTTTACTTACTCGTTCAAATTATACACTTTAATTCCCTAAAAGTAAATAGCGAAAAAGCGGCCTTTGAAACAAATTTCAAAAAAATGAGAAAAACTATTGACAACGGGGCGTTGTTGTGGTAAGATTCTTGACAATAAAAGCATGGACAAGGACACGGGACGAAGTGTTCACGGTTTTCAGAGAGTTGCCGTTTGGTGCGAGGCAACAGCCGCCATATCGTCTTATCACCTTCGAGCTGCACTCCCGAAATATCAAGTAGGCTGTGCCGGAGTTTCCGCCGTAATTAAAGGGAATAGCGTCATAGGCGCCGCAAATGAGTGGTATAATGTAACCGTCATCGGTTTCATCTCGTTGCAGATGAAACCGTTTTTTTGTTTTCATCGCATAAATGAAAGAGGTAATTCAAATGGAACAACAATCCAAATCCATCGCAGAACGACTTAAATGGGCGCGAGAAGGTCTTGATATTCCCGCATCCGCCATGGCGGAAGCCTGTGGTATCGGCGAAGAAGAATACGTACGCATGGAACAGGGCGAGAACGATTTCTCGTTTTCTTTCCTTTTCAAATGTGCAAAACTTCTCGGCATGGATATTTCCGAACTTGTTTCGGGTTCCGACCCTAAACTTGATTTCTACAACCTTACCCGTGCCGGTGGCGGTATGCCCATAAAGCGCGAAAAGGGATTTGATTACCGTCACGTCGCTCCCCTGCTTAAACACCGCATGAGCGAACCTTTTATCGTTACTGCAAAATATGACGAGGAATTACAGAATAAACCCATTACACTTGCAACTCACACCGGTCAGGAGTTTAACCTTATCCTTACCGGCAATCTTAAGGTCCAGTTAGGCGACCATACTTATGTGATGAATCCCGGCGACACGGTATATTACGACTCGGCGCATCCGCACGGTATGATAGCGGTGGGCGGTCAAGACTGTACTTTCCTTGCGGTCGTTTTCAAGGAAAGTCCGACTTTGGAAAAAGAAACTGCCGAAACCGATATACCTGTTGAAAAGAAGGGCACACCCCACAACTACGACGACTGTATTTATAAACAGTTTGTTAACGAAACCTTTGACGAAGAAGGCAAACTTACAGACATAAAACTGCATTGCAACGACAACTTTAACTTTGCGTATGACGTTGTTGATGCGCTTGCTAAAAAAGTGCCCAACAAAAAGTGTATCCAATGGGTAGGCAATGACGGAAGCGAAATGGAATTTTCGTTCTCGGACATCTCCAAACTTTCGTCCAAGGCGGCAAACTATTTTGCTATGCTCGGCATCAAAAAGGGCGACAGAGTTATGCTCGTGCTCAAACGCCACTGGCAGTTCTGGGTGTGCATGATTGCGCTTCACAAATTGGGTGCGGTTGCGGTTCCTGCTACCAACCAACTTGTCGAGCACGATTTCGAGTACCGCTTCAACGCGGGTGAAATTTCGGCTATCGTTTGTACCTCTGACGGCAATACTGCGCTTGAGGCAGAACGTGCAGCAGAACGTTGCCCGACGATGAAAACCAAAATAATGGTCAAGGGCGCGAGAGACGGTTGGCATGATTTCGACAGCAACTTCATGCGTTGTTCGTCCAATTTCCAAAGAGTCGAAAACTCGAAAGACGACCCTTCGATAATGTTCTTCTCCTCGGGCACTACGGGTTATCCCAAACTTGCAATGCACAGTTTCACCTACCCTCTCGGTCATATCGTTACTGCAAGACATTGGCACCACGTAGACCCCGAAGGATTACATTTTACCATTTCCGACACCGGCTGGGGCAAGGCGCTTTGGGGCAAACTTTACGGTCAATGGCTTTGCGAAGCGGCGATATTCGTTTATGACTTCGATAAATTCGATGCCGCCAAACTTCTTCCGATGTTCGCAAAATACAACATCACCACTTTCTGCGCACCTCCTACGATGTACCGTTTCTTTATCCGCGAGGACTTAAACAAGTACGACCTTTCCTCGCTCAAACACGCAACTATCGCAGGTGAAGCGCTGAACCCCGAAGTATTCAAACTGTTCTACAATGCAACAGGTTTGAAACTCATGGAGGCGTTCGGTCAAACCGAAACCACCCTTACGGTCGGCAATTTAGTCGGTAAAGAACCGAAACCGGGTTCGATGGGCAGACCCAGTCCTGCATACGACGTGGATATAGTACGCGAAGACGGTACACCTGCCTCTGTCGGCGAAGAAGGCGAAATTATCATCAGACTCGATAACGGCAGACCGTTTGGTTTGTTCCTTGGATACTACAAAAACGAAGAAGCAACAAACGCAGTTCTCCGCGACGGCGTTTACCATACCGGCGACACCGCTTGGCGCGATGAAGACGGCAACTTCTGGTATGTCGGCAGAGTTGATGACGTTATTAAATCAAGCGGTTACCGCATAGGTCCGTTTGAAATAGAAAGCGTTATCATGGAACTTCCCTACGTGCTTGAATGTGCTATCACAGGCGTACCCGACGAAACACGCGGACAGATCGTTAAGGCGACTATTGTTCTTACCAAAGACAAAGAGCCGAGCGACGAACTTGTGAAAGAGATTCAAAATTACGTTAAAACCCATACCGCTCCGTATAAATATCCCCGTCAGGTAGAGTTCGTAGAAAGTCTTCCCAAGACAATATCCGGCAAGATCAGAAGAAAGGCTTTACGCGAAAAAGACGGTAATAAATAATAAAAAATCATTGACTTTACTTAATTATATGTTAAGATATATTTAATGGGAGGCGCAGAGCAATATCTCTGCGCCTTAAAGTTCCTTATTGATTGATTTTTAGGGTGACTATGACAAAAATCCCTCTCCTCGTTGTAGTAGGTCCTACTGCATCGGGAAAAAGTGCATACGCAATAAAAAAAGCCCTTGAAACGGGCGGCGAAATAATAAGCGGCGATTCGATGCAGATATACCGCGGCATGGATATCGGTACGGCAAAGCCGAGTATCGAAGAAATGTGCGGTGTTCCGCACCATTTAATTGATGTTGCCGACATAAGCGAACCGTTTTCTGTGGCGAAATTTGTCGAACTCGCGTCAAGCGCGATTGATGATATAGTTTCGCGCGGAAAATTACCGATAATCGCAGGTGGCACAGGGCTTTATATCGACACATTAATAATGGGAACACAACTATCCGCAACCGAAGACGATCCCGAACTGCGCGAACGCCTATTTAAAGAAGCCGAAACCAACGGAATCGAGGCACTTCACGAAAAACTCTTGAAAGTAGACCCCGAATCTGCAAAGGCGATACACCCCAACAACGTAAAGCGCGTTGTCCGCGCTCTTGAGATATATTACAAAACGGGGTTGACCAAAACCGAGCAGGACATAAAAAGCCGAGAAGTTGAAAGTATCTACTCTCCGCACTCCGTATATATCGTTCCGTCCGAGCGCGAAACCATTTACAAACGCATCGACAGGCGTGTTGATAAAATGTTCGAAAGCGGACTTGAAGCAGAAGTTCGTGCTCTTTGCGAAAAAGGTCTGCGCGATACTCCGACCGCTTCACAAGCGATAGGATATAAGGAGTTTTATCCGTATTTCGACGGTCTTTGCAACATTGATGCCGTTAAAGAGGCGATCTGTATTGATACCCGTCATTACGCAAAACGCCAACTTACCTGGTTTAACCGAAAACAAGCCGACGAGATAATTTATATTTAATAAATACTTGAAAGGAGGAAAAATACATGAGCGAACAAAACAGAAATTTGCCGACAGACTCAAAACCTTCCGCGGTCGCAACAAGACGTATAAAAGAAAAGAAATCCAAACGCGAAATGTACATACGTTTAGCGAAACGTTTCTTCGCGCAGTTTGGCACGGCGATACTTGCCGTAGCGATAGTTGCCTATGTTTTCCTCCAACTCATGCTTAACGTCAGCATAAGTCTCGACCGTGAAACCGCAACATACGCAAGTATAACCGACCGTTCGGAATTGGAAGCGTATCTGTTCCGCGATGAGTTCGTAATCCCTGCAGGTTCGTCAGGTACGAACTGTTTCCTTGCGGAAGACGGCGAGAAAGTCAGATACGGCGAGAACATCGTTGTCACCTACTCCGACCCTGACGATGTTGAAACACAGGCAAAAATAAGCGAAATAGACAAGCGAATAGATATTCTTGAACGTTCAAGCCTTTCAACGGGCGCTTCTACAACCGATATTGCGCTTATTGACGAGGAAATCGACGAACTTGTTCTTTCTATGATACGTCAGGTCGATAACAACGACCTTGACAAGGTTATACGCCAAAAAGAAGAACTGCTGATACTTATGAACCGCCGTCAGTCGCTTATCCAATACGAAAGTTTCGCAGCCGAACTGTCGTCGCTTCATAAGCAACGCGAATCGCTTAACGAACAACTTACCGGCGCAAGTTATGTAACCGAATCACCCAAAAGCGGATATTTCTACTCGACAGTAGACGGATATGAAAATAATTTCACGTTGGAACGTCTTGAAAACCTCACGGCACAGGAATTCGAAAATCTTGGCAAAACCGTCCCCGACAACAGTGTAGTCTCCGGTTCGGTTGGAAAGATAGTGCTTACTTCAACGTGGTATATCGCGGTCGCGTTAGACAAACGTACTGCCGAAACCTTCCGCGACGGCGCAACTTATCCGATAACGTTTCAGTACTCCAACAACACCGAACTTAATATGAAACTTGACAGACGCATTACACGTACCGACAAAGACGTGACTGTACTTGTGTTCAGCACAAAGCAAATGCCCGAAGGGTTTGACTATTCGCGCAAACAAACGGTTGAACTTCCCACCGCAACTCACGAAGGAATACGCGTAAGCAAAAGCGCGATCCGTATGAAAGACGGTGTTACGGGTGTATATACCGTGGTGGGTTCGAAAATAGTTTTCAAAAAGACCGACATTCTTTACAACTACGGAAGTTACTGCATCTGCGCCATACCCCAAAATCCTGCATATCCCAACCGACGCGATGTTGCGTATTCGTCGAAAACCGAACTTTCTTTACACGATTCGGTGGTTATAGACGGCGAGGATATTTACGACGGAATGAGGCTTAAGTGATGAATGACAAAAAGCAGGTTGCGGAGAATATTGCAAGAATAAAATCCGAACTTAACGGAAAAGCCAGACTTCTTGCCGCCACAAAAACCGTTCCGCCCGAAATGATAAACTTTGCGATAGAGCAAGGCGTAGACCTTATCGGCGAAAACCGTGTGAATGAACTTCTCGAAAAATACGAATCCATCGACAGAAGTCGTGTGGAAATACATTTTATCGGTGCGTTACAGACCAACAAGGTAAAGTATATCATCGACAAGGTGGATATGATACAGTCGGTAGACAGAGAATCCCTTGCGCTTGAAATAGAACGTCTTGCCGCGAAGCACAATATAGTTATGCCGATATTGGCAGAAATTAATATCGGAAACGAAGAAACAAAATCGGGGGTAAATCCCGAAAAAGCAGTAGAGTTTTGCGAGTTTCTTAACACTTTACCGCATGTGAAACTGCGCGGATTAATGGCAATACCGCCAAAATGTGAAAATTTCGGAGATAATCGCGAATATTTTTGCAAAATGAGGAAAATATTTATTGACATATCGAGTAAAAATGTAGATAATAATAATATGGATATTCTTTCGCTGGGAATGAGCGACGATTATCTTACCGCGATTGATTGCGGCTCGAATTTGGTTCGTGTCGGCAGTTCGATTTTCGGAAAACGAAACTATAATGTATAATTAATTAAACATATCAGGAGGCAAATTATGGGACTTATGAATCGCTTAGGAGATCTCTTAAAGGGCGAAGAAGATTACGACGAAAACGAAGAATACGAAGGATATGAAGACGAGGAAGACGAAGAAGTAGTTGCTACTCCTGCACCCGTTGCTAAATCGGCTCCCGTTTCCAGACCTACCGGCGGCATTTCTTCTGCCGCTTTGGAAATGAAGGTTGTTAAGCCCGAACGTTTCGACGAAGTTCGTGCTATCGGCGAACATCTTCTTGCAAGACGCACCGTTGTACTTAACCTTGAAGAAACCAACAAAGAAACCACAAAGAGAATCATCGACTTCCTTTGCGGCGTTGTTTTCGCTATCGACGGTCAGGTTAAGAAGGTTGCCAACGCTACCTACGTTGTAACCCCCAAGAATGTTGACGTTTCGGGTGAACAGTCCGAAACTCCCGCAGAAGAACAGGCTACTAACGCCCCCAGAGAACTTTTCCGCTAATATAATCGGAGTTTGATTTTTTTGGAAGAACTGTTTTTTATCATATCACGGACGGTAGTATTTTTTCTTGACGCAATTATGTTTCTTCTTCTCGCAAGAGTGTTGATCAGTTTCTTTTCGGATGAAGAATCTCCGTTTTACAACTTTTGCTGTGTCGTTACCGAACCCGTGGTATCCCCTGTACGCGGATTACTTGCACGTATTCCCGCTTTGGAGGATTCGCCTATCGACTTTTCCTTTATCGCGACTTCCTTCATAGTTTTAATAATCCAAGCCGCACTACCGCTTTAACGATTTTTAAAAATCGCTTAAAAGCGTAGTGCTTTTGGGCGTTATGTGGATTTTGTTTGCGTTTGGACTTTTGCAAACAATACGTTTGATCTATTTTGTCCCTTTATATATAATCCCGAAAGGAATTAATCAATATGTTGGCACCGCACGAACTTAAGAATAAAGAATTTCAAAAGACCTTTAAGGGTTACAATCCGCAAGAGGTTGACGAGTATTTGGAATTTATACTCGATAAATATACCGAAGCCTACCGCGAAAACAATGAATTGGAACGTAAATTAAGGATAGTCGTTACTAACCTTGATGAAATAAAAGACGAAGAAGAATCTATAAGAAGTACGCTTATTTCGGCACAGAAAATGGCAGAAAAGATAATTGCCGATGCAAACGACCGTGCCGACATTATTACCGGCGCAATAAAAGACCGTTGCGACGGCGTTATTGCAGAATTTCGCCAACAACTCCAAGCCGAAAAAGAAAAGGCATGGATAATGCGTACCCGTATTATAGATTTCAAAAAGCAGGTCTATGAACTTTACGGAACACACATCGCAGAACTTAAAGATCTCAGCGTGAACGAAATCGAAGATATCGTTTTGCCTAACGATGATGCGCTTGTAGCAAGTATATTCAACGACGTTAAAGGCAGAATCGAAGAAGAAACCCAACGCAGAAAGAATGTTCGCGAGTTAAAGAACGAAGCGCCTCAGTTTGCGGATATCGCAGAGGAAGCCGAAGAAGAAGCCAATGTTCCCGCAGCCGAAGAAAAGGCAGCAATAGAACAACCCGAACTTTCCGCAGAAGCCAAGAACGCTGAAGACGAATATCTTAAATATATGATGGGAGAAAGCAAACCCGAATAATTATCGGGTAACGCTTTTTAGTTGAACAAATGAAGGATTACAAGGATACACTTAATTTGCCTACCACCGAATTCCCGATGAGAGGCAATCTACCCGCAAAAGAACCCGAAACACTTGAACGTTGGAAGAACGAGGATCTTTATCACAAGATGATAAAAAAGAACGAGGGCAAACCCTCGTTTGTGTTGCACGACGGCCCTCCTTTCTCTAACGGTAATATTCACATAGGAACTTCGCTTAACAAGATTCTTAAGGATTTCATAAACAAATCCAAAGCGATGGGCGGTTATTACACCCCGTTCGTACCCGGTTGGGACAACCACGGTATGCCTATCGAAAGTGCGATCATTAAGCAAAGCAAACTCGACAGAAAGAACATGTCGACCTCCGAATTCCGCGAAGCATGTAAGGAATTCGCTGAAAAGTTTGTGGAACTTCAAAAAGCAAGTTTTATCCGCTTGGGCGTACTTGGTGATTGGGATAACCCCTATCTTACCATGGATCCCAAGTTTGAAGCGCGTGAAATACGCGTATTCGGCGAAATGTTCCGTCGCGGATATATCTACAAGGGTTTGAAGCCGGTTTACTGGTGCGCTTCCGACGAAACCGCACTTGCCGAAGCGGAAATCGAATATAAGGACGCTCCTTGTACTTCTATATACGTAAAATTCAAGGTTGCCGATGACAAGGGTAAACTTGCCGAATATTGCGACCTTAATAACACATATTTCGTAATTTGGACCACCACACCTTGGACACTCCCCGGAAACATGGCTATTGCTTTGCATCCGAGAGAAAGTTATTCGCTTATCCGTGTTCCGAGCGGTGAATGTTATATCATGGCAGAGGCGCTTATCGAAGCCTCGCTCAAAAATGCAAATATCGAAGAATGGGAAACTCTTGCTAACTTCAAGGGCGGCGATTTTGAATACATGACCGCTTCCCACCCCTTCCTCGACAGAGAAAGTCTTATCGTAAACGCCGAATACGTAACCATGGACAGCGGTACAGGTTGTGTACATACTGCGCCCGGTTTCGGTGTTGACGACTATATGACAGGTATGCGCTACGGCATTAAAATCGTAGTTCCTGTTGACGATCGCGGTTTCCAAACCGAAGAAGCAGGTAAATTTGCAGGTTTGCATTATTCCAAATCCAACGAGGTTATTTTAGAAGACCTTAAGGAAAGCGGCGCATTGCTTGCAAGTGAAGAAATAATCCACCCCTATCCCCACTGTTGGCGTTGTAAGAAGCCTATCATCTTCCGTGCTACACCGCAATGGTTCTGCTCGGTCGAAGCATTCAGAAACGATGCAGTTAAGGCTTGTGAAAACGTAGAATGGTTACCCGCATGGGGCGGCGACAGAATGGTTTCGATGATAAACGAACGCGCCGACTGGTGTATTTCGCGTCAACGTAACTGGGGTCTTCCTATCCCCGTATTCTACTGCGACGACTGCGGCGAAGTCATCTGTAACGAAGATACTATCAACAGCGTAGCAAATAAATTTGCCGAAAAGGGTTCGAACGCATGGTTCGATTTAGACGCAAAAGAACTTCTTCCCGAAGGTTTCGTATGTCCTAAATGCGGCAAAACTCATTTCAACAAAGAAACCGATACTCTCGACGGTTGGTTCGACTCGGGTAGCACACACTTTATGGTGCTCGACGGCGAAGACGGTCTTGGCAGACCGAGCGACCTTTATCTTGAAGGCGCTGACCAGTACAGAGGTTGGTTCCAATCCTCACTCCTTACCGCTATCGGTTCGGGACTTAAAGAGGCTCCCTACAAGGCTGTTCTTACTCACGGTTGGACGGTTGACGGCGAAGGCAAGGCTATGCACAAATCGCTCGGCAACGCGGTTGCACCCGAAGAAGTTATCAACAAATACGGTGCGGATATTTTAAGACTTTGGGTTGCTTCGAGCGACTACAGAGTTGACGTTCGCGCTTCCGACGCTATATTCAAACAACTTTCCGAAAGTTACCGCAAGATCAGAAATACGCTTCGTATTCTCCTTGCGAACCTCGGTTCGGTTGAAACCGATTTCGACCCGAAGAAAGATCTTGTATCCCTTGAAAAGTTAAGCGATATCGACAAGTGGGCACTTTCGCGTCTTAACAAGTTGGTTAAGCGTGTCCGCGATGCTTACGACAGTTATCAGTTCCATATCGTTTATCACGATATTCACAATTTCTGCTCTATTGATATGTCGAAACTTTATATCGACATCACCAAGGACAGACTTTACTGCGAATCGAAGAACGATCCTGCACGTCGCAGTACTCAGACCGCGATGTACATCATCGTAAGCGCATTGACCCGTTTACTTGCGCCCGTACTTTCTTTCACCGCAGAAGAAACCTGGAGTTTCATGAGCCATACCGCAGAAGACGATCTTGACAGCGTATTCTGCAACGATATGCCCTCGTTTGAAAGCAAGTTCGATTTCTCGGATATCGAAGAAAAATACGAAGCCCTCTTTACTCTCCGCGACGGTGTTATGAAAGCGCTTGAACTTGCACGTGCAGAAAAAACGATCGGCAAGTCGCTTGAAGCCGCTATTACCATTTACACCGAAGCAGGAAGCAACGCGGCTAAGTTGTTCGACGAATTCAAAGATATACTTCCCGACATTTTCATCGTAAGCAAGGTTGCTCTTTCCAACGAAAAAGCACCCGAAAGTGCGCACTTCGACGAAGAAACCGGTATTTCGGTAGACGTTGCTGTGGCAGACGGTGAAAAATGCGTTCGTTGCTGGATGCATAAAGACGATTGTACCACCGATGAGGACGGACAGCACCTTTGTGCTCGTTGCCGTAAGGCGGTATGTTAGCGGCTATTATCGCTATCTTTGCGGTAATTGCTGACCAGATATCAAAATATATCGTTGTTCAAAATATAGAATATCACGGAACGGTACCCTTTATAGACGGAGTGATGAATTTTTATCACACCCGAAACACAGGCGCGGCGTTTTCGATGTTTAGCGACAAACGTTGGGTGTTTATGGTGTTTTCCGCCGTTTCTATGGCGATAATCATTTATCTGCTAATAAAGGAATACAAACGTCATGCATTGCTTAACGTGTCGCTTGCCATGATACTTGGCGGCGGCATCGGCAACATGATAGACAGAGTTCGTTTGGGCTATGTAGTGGACTTTTTCCGTACCGAATTTATTGATTTTGCGATATTTAATGTCGCCGACTGTTTCATAACCGTCGGTGCAGTATTGCTTGTAGTGTATGTGGTTTTCTTCGAAACCAAAGTCGAAAAGCGCATACAAGCCGAGAAGGCAGCACGTGAAATATCGGAAACAGAAACAAAGTCGGAAGAGCCCACCGAAACAATACCTCAAACCGAGGAAAACTGCGACAATGGATAATTACATCGTTACCGAGCAAGATATATCCGAAAAACTGCGGTTGGATTCCTTTGCCGCAAAGATATTCGATATCAGCCGTGCACGTGCACAGGAACTTATTTCCGACGGGTTGATTCTTGTAAACGGCAAAAAAACCGAGAAGAAGTTTTTGCTGTCCAACGGCGATGAAATTTCGGTAGAACTCCCTCCCGAACGTGAATTGGAGGCTATACCGCAGAACATTCCTATTGATATCGTTTATGAGGACGAATATCTGTTGGTGGTCGACAAACCTCGCGGAATGGTGGTACACCCTGCCGCAGGAAACCCCGACGGAACGCTTGTTAATGCATTGCTTTACCATTGCAAAGGGCGGCTTTCGTCGATAAACGGCGTAATACGACCGGGGATTGTGCACCGAATCGACAAAGATACCTCGGGGTTGCTTATCGTGGCAAAAACCGACGAGGCACATCAAGGTCTTGCAGAACAGATCGCGACACATTCGTTCGAACGCAAATACGAAGCCATTGTAGGCGGTCATTTTAAGGAAGATTCGGGCACAGTATGTGCGCCTATCGGACGGCACAAGACCGACCGCAAAAAAATGGCTGTCACAGAGCACAACTCGAAAGAGGCGACTACACATTGGCGTGTTGTTGCCGAGAGCAAAGAATATACACATTTAGAACTCACTCTTGAAACAGGACGAACCCATCAGATAAGGGTTCACATGTCTTATATCGGTCATCCCGTTGCGGGTGACACGGTATACGGAAACGTACGGTACAGACTTGGCATGGAAGGTCAATGTCTGTTTGCCAAATATATTTCTTTTGTCCACCCAATAAACGGACAAACAATGACATTTGAAGCGGTACGCCCAAAGTATTTCAGCGATGCTTTGATTCGTGCCGGGCTTTAGTCAGAAAGGAAACAAAAATGGAAAAGAAAACCGTTTTAATGCTGAAAGAAAGAGCCGCTAAAGTCAGAATGCATTCTGTCGAAGCGGTCTACGGCGCAAAAAGCGGCCATCCGGGCGGATCGCTGTCTATTGCCGACGTTATCACCTACCTTTATTTCCACAAAATGAACATCGACCCCAAGAACCCCACAATGGAGTCGAGGGACAGATTTGTCCTCTCCAAAGGACATTGTTGTCCTGCGCTTTATGCCGCACTTGCCGAAAAAGGATATTTTGACGTTGAGGAACTAAAAAAACTCCGTAAACTCGGCGCAATGCTTCAAGGTCACCCCGACATGAAGACTATTCCCGGCATTGATATGTCTACCGGTTCGCTCGGTCAGGGATTTTCTACCGCATGCGGTATGGCGGCAGTTGCAAAGCGCAAGGGTTACGATTGGACGGTTTACACCGCGCTCGGCGACGGTGAAATCGAAGAAGGTCAGGTTTGGGAAGCGGCTATGTTCGCTAACCAGTACAAACTCGATAACATTATCGCTTTTGTCGACTGTAACGGTTACCAAATCGACGGCGCAGTAAGCGAGGTTATGGATCCTAACCCCGTTGACGATAAATTCCGCGCTTTCGGTTGGTACGCACAGGTTATCGACGGCCACAATTTCGAAGAAATTGACGAGGCTGTCAATAACGCACTTGCCAGCGACAAACCTTCGGTCATCATCTGCAAGACCGTAAAAGGCAAAGGCGTTTCTTATATGGAAAATAATTACACATGGCACGGCAAGGCTCCCAAGGACGATGAATATGTCATCGCCGAAAAAGAACTTTACGATGCATGGGTAAAGGCAGCGGAGGATGTTAAAAATGGCTGAAAAAGAAGCAACGAGAGTCGCCTACGGTAAAAAACTTGCCGAACTCGGCGAAAAATATGATTTTTATGTGCTCGATGCCGACCTTTCGGGTTCGACACAAACCGCTATTTTTGCCAAAAAATACCCTGAACGTTTTTTCAACTGCGGTATCGCTGAAGAAAATATGATATCGGTTGCGGCAGGTATCGCCGCTACGGGCATTCCTGCGTTCGCCTCCTCTTTTGCTATGTTTGCTTGCGGAAGAGCGTTTGAGCAGATTCGCAACTCGGTTGCATATCCTCAACTTCCCGTTAAGATTTGCGCGTCCCACGCAGGTATTACTGTCGGCGAAGACGGTGCAACACACCAGTTCTGCGAAGACATGGCTATCATGCGTGCGCTTCCCAATATGACTGTTGTATGCCCTGCCGATTCCGCTTCTACCGAAGCGTTGGTTGAAGAAATTATAAAATATAACGGTCCGGTTTATATGCGATTAGGCAGATATGCCGTACCTCAGTTCTACACCAAGGGCGAACGTGAATTCAAACTCGGAAAGGGTATCGTTCTTGCCGAGGGTAACGATGTTACGATTGTTGCAACAGGTATTATGGTTGCAGCCGCTATGGAGGCAAAAGATATTCTTGCAAATGAAGGCATTAGCGCGGCGGTTATTGATATTCACACCATAAAACCGCTTGACGTTGAACTTATTAAAAAGTATGCTGAAAAGACAGGATACGTTGTTACTGCCGAGGAACACTCGGTTATCGGCGGTCTTGGCGATGCCGTTATCTCTGCACTTGCTGAAGAAGCGACCGCAAAGATAAGCAAGTTAGGTATAGACGATGAGTTTGGCACGAGCGCACCTGCAGGCGTCTTGCTTGAACATTACAACCTCAATGCCAACGGCATTGTAAACAAGGTTAAGAAGTTGCTTAACAAATAAAAAATAAATTCTACAAAAAACCGCTTATTACGCGGTTTTTTGTGAATATAGAGGCATCTACATGACGGTTGAACAATTAGCAAAACAACTTAACAATATTATATCGCCCGAACTATCAGAACCTTGGGATAACGACGGCATTGACGTACTTCCCGACAAGGACAAAGAGGTCACAAGGGTACTTTGTGCACTTGACTGCACGAGTGTGGCTATCGAAACGGCAAAAAAATTAGGTTGCAACGTAATTGTCACCCATCACCCTCTCGTATTTAAACCGTTGGGCGAAGTTTCTTATGCCGACAGCGTGGGAAAACGCGTTATAGAATGTATCAAAAACGGCATTGCGGTGATGTCTTTCCATACACGGCTCGATATAATAGAAAACGGTGTGAATGACACTTTGGCATCTATGCTCGGCATCAAAAATACAGAAAACTTTATCCCTTACGGCAGAGTCGGCGAGGTCGAGAAGCAATCTTTTTCGGAGTTTGCAAAAAAGGTTGCCGACATATTAAATATTGATATAAATATGATGCCGATGGTAAAAGCAAGTGACACTGTTTCACGCGTTGCGGTTGTTTCGGGTAGCGGAAAAGACGAAATAGGCGCGGTTCTTAATGCAAGTGCAGACACTTTTGTCACAGGCGAAGTTATGCACAACCACATGATAGATTGTAAAGAATTGGGATTGAATCTCATTTGCGGAACTCATTACGCAACCGAAAGAATAATCGTTCCTATACTTGCCGAAACGGTAAGTAAATACGTTCCTTGTGACGTTTATCAATTTGTAAGAGAAGACGAATATGGCATTTGACGGACTTTTTTGCGCCGCAGTCGCGCATGAATTGAATACTTGGGCGGGTGCGAGGATAGAAAAGATACACCAAAGTTCGCAAAACTGCTTTTATTTCCAGATATACCGCGACGGAAAGCGCGGGAACTTTGTTATTTCCGCCTCTGCCCCGCGTCCGATACTCGCTATTACCGAGGAATCGGTGGCACGTCCCGACACCCCGACACCCACATGTATGCTTTACCGCAAACATCTGCAAAACGGCAGATTCATTGCCGCAGAATGGGTGGAAAACGAGCGCATTATACGTTTTGTTTTCGATTCGGCAGATGAAATGGGTTATATAAAGCGTAAATTCATATATGCGGAAATGATGGGAAAATACTCGAACATTATTCTTACCGACGATAACGACAGAATACTTTCTGCCGGTTCTACCTCCGATATTACCGCAGGAGTAAGGCGTATCATGGTAGGTTTGCCGTACGAGTTGCCTCCGAAACAGGATAAAATCTCGATTTTTTCGGTTTGCGATAATGATTTCATTGCACTTTGTAAAGAAAAATCGGGCATGAGCGCGAGTGACTTTCTGTTGCGCAATTTCCTCGGGTTCTCACCCGTCGTCGCAAGAGAAGTTGCTTATTACGCATTTGGTTCAAGCGATATCGAAATAAACGCAGAAAATGCCGACAAACTATTAACCGAATTCAAAAAGTTAGTAAAACGTTTTGCCGATTCGGATTTTGTCGCTAATGCGGTATTTGATAAAGACGGCAACGGTATCGAATACTCCTATCTGCCTCTTACACAGTACGGAAGTACGTATGAAGTACACACATACGACAACTTCTCTGCCCTGCTCACCGACTACTTCGGACGCAAAGAAGAATCGGTTAATATCGGCAGATACTCACGCGAAATAGTAAAAGCCGTAAACAGTCATCTTGCACGCGCGCACAAAAAGTTGGTTCTGCTTAAAAACGAACTTGATGACTGTTCCGCTATGGAATCCATGCGCATTAAAGGTGACGTTATTACTGCCAATATCTACAAAATACGTCAAGGCGACGATTCTATTACGGGCATGGATTATGAATCGGGATACGAAATCACCATTCCGCTTGATATATCGATTACCCCTGCCAAAAACGCGCAGAAATACTATAAAAAATATTCGAAAATGAAACGGGCATCGGTGATGCTCGCCGAGCAAATCAAAAAGACCGAGGCGGAATGTGACTATCTCGAAGGTGTACTCGGATTTATCGAACGCGCGGCAAGTCCAAACGAACTTGCCGAGATAAAAATCGAACTTTCGGAAGGCGGATATATTTCCGACAAGGGTTCAACAAACAGCAAAAAGAAAAAAACTCCTGCCGCTAAACCGCTGTCCTACACCACGACCGACGGGCTTTTGCTTCGCGTCGGTCGGAATAACCGCCAAAACGATTCTCTTACCGGCGGTGCGGACAGAAACGAACTTTGGTTCCATATCAAAGGATTTCACGGGTCGCACGTTATACTTACCCCTAACGGCAACGAAGAACCCTCTGACCGCGATTACACCGAGGCGGCGATGGTTGCGGCATACTTCAGCGAAAAACGCGGCAGCCGCAACGTCGAAGTAGACTACACACGTGTGCGCAATTTGAAGAAACCCTCAGGCAGCGCGCCGGGGTTTGTAACCTATGAAAAATACTATTCCGCCGTTGTAGACGCGATAAATCCTTTTATAAATCAAAACTAATCTTTACGGAAATAGGCAAATTATGAGTTTAACCGAGCGTTCTTTACCGCTTATCGGCGAAGACGGAATAAAAAAACTTAATAATGCAAGTGTCATAGTATTCGGAGTAGGCGGTGTCGGCTCTTGGTGTGCCGAGGCGTTGGTGCGAAGCGGCATCGGAAAAATAACCGTCATCGACGGCGACACCGTTTCCGAAACCAATCGCAACCGCCAACTTATCGCGCTTTGTTCTACGATCGGCAAAGAAAAAGCGCGTATTTGTGCCGAGCGGTTACGCGACATTAACCCCGATTGCAATGTCGAATGGAAAAACCTTTTCTATTCTGCCGATACCGTATCGGAAATTGATATACGCGGATATGATTATATTGCCGATTGCATTGACACGGTCACATCAAAACTGTTGCTCATTACACAAGCCAACGAAATGCATATTCCGATAATTTCGTCTATGGGCACGGGCAACCGCCTAAACCCTGCCGAAATTACCGTTACAGACATCTACAAAACCTCGGGTGACCCTCTTGCAAGAGTTATGCGAAAAGAGTTAAGGTCGCGCGGGGTAGAACAATTAAAGGTCGTATGTTCTTTAGAAACGCCCGGCGAGTGCATCGAGGGCCGCAACAGCGTTACAGGACGGGCGACTCCTTCGAGTTCCTGTTTTGTTCCTGCGACAGCAGGGTTACGCATGGCATACGAAATAGTTACGGAGATACTTAATAATGGCTAAAACGAAATGGAAAGGCGGAGCGTTGCTCTCTCCCGTCCCCGCCGTACTCGTGTCTTGCGGAAACGGCGACGAAGCGAACCTTATAACCGTCGCATGGACAGGCATCGTCTGTACCCAACCGCCTAAACTTTATATTTCAATAAGGCCCGAACGTCATTCCTACCGTATAATCGAGGAGTCAAAGGAATTTTGCGTCAACCTCCCTACCGCAGAAATGGCAAAAAGCGTTGACTGGTGCGGAGTAAGGTCAGGAAAAGACTTTGACAAGTTCGCTTATACGAAACTCACAAAATCCGATTCTTTTGCAGTATCCTGTCCGAGCGTTGCGGAATGTCCTCTGACTTTGGAATGTAAGGTGGACAGAATTATCCCGCTCGGTTCGCACGATATGTTTATTGCCGATATAGTTGCCGTGGGTGCGGAAGAATCAATAATTGACGAAAAAGGCAGACTTATGCTTGAAAAAGCAAACCTTTTGGCGTATGCGCACGGCGATTATTTTGCGCTCGGCAGAAAAATAGGCGATTTCGGGTTTTCGGTACGCAAGAAAAAGAGGGCTAAACGATGAATTCGGTTACGGTTATTCACGTCGGAGATTTCAAAGAAAGTTATTTCCGCGAGGCAGAAAACGAATACATAAGACGGTTAAAACCGTTCTGCGAATACAAAACCATTTGCATAAAAGAAGAATCCTCGTTTGGAGAGGATTCCGAAAAATTAATATTACGCGCACTCGAAAAAGAAGCAACCGCCATACGCGCGGCTATCCCCAAACAGGCATACAAGATAGCGCTTTGCATAGAGGGAAAGCAATATTCAAGCACAGAACTTGCAGATGTATTTGCACGTGAGTCACGCCCGATATGTTTTATTATAGGTTCGAGTTTCGGGCTTGACGAAACCTTAAAACGCGAGTGCGACATGAAACTTTCGATGTCTAAGATGACGTTCCCGCATATGTTAGCGCGTGTCATGCTTGTTGAACAGGTATACCGTGCAAATGCGATAAACAACGGTAAAAAGTATCATAAGTAGAGTATAAAAAAGTTCCTACCATGTTGTGTAGGAACTTTTTATTTGCATTTTACTCTATTTCCTCAAAATCGCTCGCGCCGTGTTTACACCAAGGGCATACAAAATCATCGGGGAGGGTGTCGCCCTCATAAACGTATCCGCAAATTTTACAAACGTACCCTTTTTTCTTCTCGGTATTGGGTTTGGGTTTGACGTTCTTGTGATAATAGGCATATGTCATGGATTCGATATCCGAAACAACTTTCGACTCGGTTACAGAGCAGATGAACATACCGTGCGAACCGAGGTCAACGTATTGTTCCACTTTAAGCGAAATATATGCGTTTATATATTTCGGCAAAACCGCAAGTCCGTTATTTGAACGTGATATCTCGAAGTCTGCGAATTTGTCAATATCTCGACCGCTTTGGAAACCAAAACGCTCAAAAATCGCAAACGGCGCATCGACAGTAAGGCAGTTGACATTCATAACGCCCGTTTCTTTAATTATCTGATGCGAATAGTTGTTTTTGTTTATCGCAACCGCGATTCTATCAGGAGTATTTGTCACCTGCATTACCGTATTTACAATCAAGCCGTTGTCCTTGTTGCCGTCGTTAGACGTAACAACATATAGGCCGTATCCGAGTTTAAATAATGCAGCAGGATCGTTTTTTTCATTGATCGTAGACATAGATTTTACCTCCTTGTTATACCTATCTTCTAATACCGAGTATATCATATTGTTTTTATTATATCAAGCAAACAATGTTAATATTCTTGAATTTCCAATAACCGTGTGCTATAATATATATACAACAAATCTAAGATAATGAGGAGAATAACAAATGAACGAATTTTTCCAAGAATTACTCGCAAAAGCAAAGAACATAAAAAGCGTTGACGATATATTCGCTCTCGCTCAAGAAAACGGCATTGATATCACCGAAGAAAAAGCAAAAGAATATTTCGAACAAATCAAAGGCAAAATCAACCTCAATTTCTTAAAAAGAGACTAATTATTAGACCAAAAGGCTGTCGCATTATTAATGCAGACAGCCTTTAAAATTTTCAAAAGTATTGACGTTACTGTATATATCTGTTAAAATAGTTGCAAATGAAACAGTTTTATTTGCAACTATTTTTTAAGGTGAAAATATGGCTACAATAATGAGGAAAATGAACATCATAAGCCGATGTGAATCGATGTACCGAACCGACCGATCGAAAGAGCATTTGGAAGGCATATATCACAGTTACATTTTTGCTATCTGTGCCAAACCCGGAACTACACAAGACGGTCTTGCGAAACATCTTTGCAAAAACAAAAGCAATGTCACAAGACACTTGAATTTTCTTGAAACCAACGGGTTTATCGAGCGAAAAGTGTCCGAAAAAGACAAACGCGAAACGTTGGTATACCCCACTCAAAAAATGCTTGACATATTACCCGAAGTTAAAAAAATCACCCTTGATTGGAACACGTTGATTGCCGAAGGGATTTCTGCGGAAGAACTGGAGATCTTCCACAGCGTTCTCGACAGAATGCTGGATAAATCACGCGAAATCGTCTACGGATACGAGGTAGAAAAATGAAAACTTTGCTAAAATACCTAAGAGAATATTACGGCAAAATGGGTGTCGGTTTTACCATAAAAATGCTTGGTACCGTTGTGGAACTTCTTATCCCTTACCTTTTAAGCCACGTGCTCGAAAACGTTATCGAACGCGAAATAAAAGATATCCTTATTTATGGCGGAATTATGGTTCTTTGCTCAGCCGCCGCTTGTATTATGAACATTACCGCAAACCGAATGGCATCAAAAGTTTCGCGCCATTTTGCGGAAAACATGCGAAAAGACCTTTTTAACAAAACCCTTAAACTTTCTGCGGCTCAAACAGATAAGTTCACTATCCCCTCTTTGGAATCGAGAATCACTACCGACACGTATAACGTCCACAATTTCATAAATATGATGCAGCGAATGGGCGTACGTGCCCCCATAATGCTTGCAGGCGGTATCGGTATTACTTTGTTTATGGACGCAAAACTTTCGCTTGTTATGATAGCGTTGATTCCGCTTATTTTCGTAACGGTAGTTTTCATCCGCCAAAAGGGTGTACCGCTTTACAGCAAGGTTCAGCAGTCGGTCGACGGTATGATAAGAGTCGTTCGCGAGGGCGCACAAGGTATCAGAGTTATCAAAGCGCTTTCGAAAACAGATTACGAGCACCGTCGTTATAACGATGTAAACCGTCAACTCATAAAAGACGAAACACGTGCCGGTGTCATAATGGGAACGGTACAACCGATCATGAACGTTTTTATGAACTTGGGCAGCGTTTCCGTTATCGTCTTAGGCGCAAGGTTTATTGCTCAAAGCCAATCCTCGCCCGAAACTATCATCGCTTTTATACAATATTTTACGCAAATTTCGATGGCATTAATGGCGGTAACGAGAATGTTCGTTATGTACACAAAAAGTACGGCTTCCGCAAAGAGAATAGAGGAAGTTCTGCTTTGTCCTGAAGACATTACCGTTATGGATAAGAGCGTGTTCCCCGACATGAACACCGAATCTCACATTGTTTTCGATGACGTAACTTTCTCGTATAACGGAAAGCAAAACAACCTTGAAAACATCTCGTTTGCGCTTAAAAAAGGCGGTCATCTCGGAATAATCGGCGCTACCGGTTCGGGTAAATCGACATTAATTAAACTGTTGCTCAGATTTTACGACACGGACACGGGCGGAATTTACATAGACGGCGAAAACATAAAAACGATTGACAAGCCCAACCTGTATGCCAAATTCGGCACAAGTCAGCAACACGATTTCCTATATGCCGATACTATTGAAGAAAACATCAAATTCGGCAGAGATATATCTCACGAAGACGTAGTCAAAGCGGCAAAAATCGCCCAGGCGCACGATTTTATAACCAATTTGACCGAGGGTTACGACCATGTGCTGTCGCCTCACGGTACGAATATTTCGGGCGGACAGAAACAACGCGTTCTTATTGCCCGAGCACTTGCAGGAAACTGTGAGATTTTAATTTTGGACGACAGTTCCTCTGCGCTCGACTATAAAACCGATGCCGCTTTACGAAAAGCGTTGGACGAAAACCTAAAAGACACTACCGTTATAACCATTGCGCAACGAGTAAGTTCTGTTAAGAACTGCGATTTTATTTTGGTGCTTGACAAGGGTAAAATCATAGGCAAAGGAAAGCACGAAGATTTATTAGAAGAATGTATCGAATACAAGGAAATCAGCGATTCCCAGATGGGAGGTGCTTTAGTTGAATAAACCTCAAAACAAAAAAATGGACCGCAAAACGGCAAAAAACATTTTCCTGCGTCTTTGCGGATATGTGTTCAACTATTGGTATTTGTTTTTACCCGCTGTGATTTTCACACTCCTTTCCAACCAACTTTCGCTTTTAGGACCTAAATATTCGGGCGAAGCCATTGATGCTTTGTCCGCCGCAACGGGAGTAGACTTCGGTACGGTTTGGGAAAACGTCATTAAAATGATTGTTTGCTACGTTGCATCGGCGATTCTGTCTTACGTATTATCGGTTATTATGATCTATATGGGTCAAAAAATCGTTTATACCATGCGTAAACAGTTGTTTGAAAAACTAACAAGCCTACCTGTCGGATATTTTGATACCCACCCCACAGGCGATATTATAAGCCATATTTCTTATGACATCGACACCGTCAACGCTTCCCTCTCACACGATTTAGTGCAGATTATGACCAGTATTTACACGGTTGTGGGCTCACTTATATTCATGTGGAACATCTCAAAACCCCTTATTGCGGTGTTTGTGATAACTATTCCCATTTCTATTGTTTTTACCCGATACCGTGCAAAGAAGGTTCGCCCTCTTTTCCATGCCCGTTCGAAAAAATTGGGTGAACTTAACGGCTATGCAGAAGAAATGCTTTCCGGTTGCCGTAGCATCCAAGCATACTCCCGTGAAGAAGAAATAAGCAACCGTTTTAACAAGCGCAATACCGATTCTATGGATGCGTACTATAAAGCCGACTATCATGCTTGTGTTATGGGACCTTCGATGAACTTTATAAACAATCTATCCATTTCACTCGTGATGATTTTAGGCGGAATATTTTATTTGTATTCCCAAAGCGGTGTTGTGTTGGCAGGTTCGATTTTCTTTATTACATTGGGCGGTGTGGCGCAATTTATTCAGTACTCACGAAAATTCGCAGGACCGATAAACGAGTTTGCCAACATCTTAAGCGAACTGCAATCTGCATTTTCCGCGGCAGAACGTATCTTTAAGATCCTCGACGAAGCCCCCGAAGTCGCCGATAAAGAAAACGCGGTGGTTCTCGAAAAAACCGACGGTGTAGTTGAATTCAAAGACGTTGTTTTCGGTTACACACCCGACAAAACCATTTTAAAAGGTATTGATTTCACTGCGCTTTCGGGCAAAACCGTTGCCGTTGTCGGACCGACGGGCGCGGGTAAAACCACAATAATAAATCTGCTCATGCGGTTTTATGATATAAACTCGGGCTCGATCTCGGTGGACGGCATAGAATCGAGAGAATATACAAGAAGTTCTTTGAGAAAAGCGTACACAATGGTTTTGCAGGATACCTGGCTATTTAAAGGAACTATCTTCGAAAACATCGCTTACGGCAGGGAGGGCGCAACCGAGCAAGAGGTAAAAGACGCCGCAAAAGCCGCAAGAATCGACCGTTATATCGAATCTCTGCCCGACGGTTACAATACCGTATTGACAGATGACGGCATAAACATTTCCAAAGGTCAGCGACAACTTATAACCATCGCAAGAGCAATGATTGCCAATTCACAAATGTTGATTTTGGACGAAGCGACTTCGAACGTAGACTCGCGAACCGAGATTAAAATTCAGGAAGCAATGAACGAACTCATGAAAGGCAGAACCTGTTTTATAATCGCTCACCGACTTTCTACAATACAAAATGCCGATCTGATTCTGGTGTTGCAGGACGGAAAGATTACCGAAAAAGGCAACCACGAAGAATTGTTGGCACAAAAAGGATTTTACAGCACTCTGTATAATTCTCAATTTAATTGATAAACTTTCAAAAAAAGAACGGTGTACCCGCTTGGGTTTACACCGTTCTTTTTATAAAATCGCTTTAATTATTGGGCTGTATAAGTGCCGAGCACGATACGTTTTACGAGAACGTAGTCTGCGGCGTCAACGTCGCCGTCTTCATCAATGTCGGCTATAACTTCCTGTTCTTCGCTAAGAGTGAAGTTTTTCAAAACCGCACGTTTAACGAGGATATAGTCTGCGGCATCTATATCGCCGTCGAAGTCTACGTCGCCGAGTTTGCCGTCTGTAGTATCGTCATCGGAAGTGTCATCGTCGTCGGAAGTATCATCGTCCGAAGTGTCATCATCGGGAACGTAGTTGGGATCAGCATAAACTTCGATTTCGTTAAGGAATGTCCAAACAGCCTGTGTTTCTACAACAAGTTTTACGTATCTTGCAGAAATGTTGTCGGTGCTGATGGTTGCCCAATCGGGATCGTCGCCGTTAGGAATATCGAGTTTACCGATTTCGGTGTAGGTGTTACCGTCTTTGGAAACGAAGAGGGTGATATTCTTAGCGGGAAGAATGCCGTTTGCGTTACAGTTCCAAACGTGAACTCTAACATCGGTAATGCCGCCAACAACTTCTTCGAGGTCGATTACGATAGTGCCGATACCGTCAGGTGCGGTGATCTTGTCAGAGGTAGCATCTTTGTTGTAGTAGAGAGCGTACCAAGTAGGATCGAATTTGCCTTCGGTGTTTGCGCCGCCGTCGGTGAGGTTAGCGGAGTAGTCGGGATTCACAGGAGAAACATCGCCGCCTACGTAATCCTTGCCGAGTGCTACGTTGTTGCCGGTAATATCATCGTCGGAAGTGTCATCCGAAGTGTCGTCATCGGGGGTATAGGCTGTTTCTGTACCGAAAACCTTTATTTCGTTCACGAAAGTATAAGTTTCCGAAAGTTCAAACTCAACCTTGACGTATCTTGCGGTTTGAGTAAGGTCCGCGGAGCACACATAAGAAAGTCTTTCCGACTGGCTTATATTCTGAACCGAGGTCGCTTTGCTGAAGTTGGTTCCATCGACAGAATAATATATATTAATCGCCTTAGGAGCGGTTATACCCGATCCGCTATCGTTAATCATATGCATCTTTACTTGCGAAAGTTTATAATACTTACCAAGGTCGATGGTAACGCTTCCCACTCCGTTAGGTGCATTCACAACGTTCGATGCAGCGCCCTGATTGTAATAGAACGCAAACCAGTTGTTATCGTAGGAAAGTTTTTGCGCATAAACACCGTCGGTAAGTTTTGCAGTATATTGACCGTATCCCGTACCGCAGCCCGAAATAGTGTAAGCGGCATTAATAGCGATGCCGGCCTCGGCAAACATGCACGTTGTGCACGACGTAGAAGTAGATTCTTCGCCGGTGTACTGTTTTGCACCACACGTACATGCCTTATATCCCTTGTGAGGGTGAGCTGATTCATAACCGGAATTAGTATAAGAGTGGGTGTGGTTAAAATAGTAATTAGTTCCGCTTTTGTAGTAATAGTTATCAATTACGTTTACGATAGTTTTGTCGGAGTTATAGGTTGCGTTGTTTGAACGAACATTTTGTTCAAACGAAATTTTATCCATATATTTGGCGTTGTAAAAATCTTTCCAAGGGTCGCCGCCGGAATATTCAAAGTGGAGATGAACGCCCGAGGAATTGCCGGTCGTGCCCATTACGCCTATTCTCTGTCCTTGGGTAACCTGCTGACCAACGCTTACGGAATACGACGCCAAGTGCGCATACAAGGACCTATATCCGCTGGGGTGTTTGATAATGACGTATTTACCGAAACTGGTGTTACCCAAGTCGGTTGCCACTTCAACCACACCATCTTCAACAGCGACGATATTTCCGCCGCCGGCGATGTCCATACTTGTTTTGTATCCGTATTTAGTGCTGTGCTGTCCGCCGGTTTTGTAATAATACATACAAGTGATATAATACGTACTTTCGCAAGGCCATATTAAATCATCTGCGGCAGATGCCGTAACCATAGAAAACGGCACGATACTGACAAGCATTGTAGAAACAAGTAAAAGTGATAAAAATCTTTTCTTCATTTATTATGCCTCCTAAAATATATCTCTATACTTAATGGTATCATAAGCGCGATATATAGTCAATGACTTTTCGGTTAACTTTTATACAAAAACGGCGAAATGGATATATAAAAACCTGCTTTGCTTTTCGGCAAAGCAGGTTTTTTAAAAATGAATTATTATTTCACTTTGTAAGTGCCGAGCACGATACGTTTAACCAAAACG
This sequence comes from Eubacteriales bacterium, assembly GCA_045652625.1. Classification (GTDB taxonomy): domain Bacteria; phylum Bacillota; class Clostridia; order Oscillospirales; family CAG-382; genus Coliplasma. The sequence goes on from JAZRUR010000007.1 coordinate 120,371, forward strand.
TAGTCGGTAGCATCGACATCGCCGTCGCCGTCAACGTCAGCGCGTACTTTTTGTTGGTCGTCGAGAGTATAGGTTTTTAAAACTGAACGCTTAACGAGAACGTAGTCTGCCGCGTCAACGTCACCGTCGTCATCAACGTCACCGAGATTACCTTCTTCGGGAACATAACTTTCGTCAGCGTAAACCTCGATTTCGTTCAAGAACGTCCAAGTGCCCTGAGTTTCGATTTGAATCTTAACGTAACGAGCAGATACGTTATCAATTTCTGCAGCTGCCCATGCGGGGTTGTTTCCGGTAGGAACAGGAACGTCCACACCCTTGCTGTAGGTTACGCCGTCTTTAGAGAAGGACGCGGTAATGCTCTTAGCAGCAGCAATGCCGGATTTATTGTGGTTCCAAACGTGTGCTTTGATACCGGTGATACGGCCAACGACTTCTTCGAGGTCAACGATAATTGTACCAATTCCGTCAGGAGCGTTTACCTTGTCACCGGTAGCGTCTTTATTGTAGTAAAGACCAAACCAGTTTGCATCATATTTTTCTGCGGTACTTGCAACACCGTCGGTAAGGTCAGCGGTGTAACCGCCTGCGGAAGAAGGATT
>JAZRUR010000008.1:0-7532 GCA_045652625.1 Eubacteriales bacterium
ACCTTACCAAGTCTACCAACAAGACCCATCATGTCGGGAGAAGTGATGAGTACATCGAAGTCGAACCAGTTTTCGGACTGGATCTTCTGAATGTATTCTTCTGCACCAACGTAGTCTGCACCGGCAGCGGTAGCAGCGTCAGCCTTGTCGCCCTTCGCGATAACGAGGGTACGAACGGTTTTACCTGTACCGTTGGGGAGAACGATAGCGCCTCTAACCTGTTGGTCAGCGTGACGGGAGTCAACGCCCAAACGAACGTGAACTTCAACAGTTTCGTCGAATTTTGCTTTGGAGAGTTCGCAAACTAAACCAAGCGCTTCGGCACTGTCATAAAGTTTTGCTTTGTCGATAGCAGCAGCGGCTGCGTTGTAATTCTTTCCTCTTTTCATCGTTAAACCCCTCCTTAGTCAACAACTACGACGCCCATACTGCGCGCAGTACCTGCGACCATGCTCATTGCTGCTTCGATAGAAGCGGCGTTGAGGTCGGGCATCTTGGTTTCAGCAATTTTTCTAACCTGTTCCTTAGTGATCTGAGCCACTTTGTTGGACTGGGGAACGCCGGAACCCTTTTCGATACCGCAAGCCTTCTTAATAAGAACGGCTGCGGGAGGAGTCTTGGTGATGAAACTAAAGGTTCTGTCAGCGTAAACGGTAATAACAACGGGAATGATAAGACCGATGTCATTCTTGGTACGCTCGTTGAATTCTTTAGTGAACATGGGTATTGCTACACCGTACTGACCGAGAGCCGGACCGATAGGGGGTTGGGGAGTAGCCTTACCTGCGGGGATTTGAAGTTTGATATAGCCAATAACTTTCTTTGCCATAGTAAATAAGCACCTCCATGTGGTAATTTTGATTTCGGGATCGAGTCCCTCCCACTTTTGTCCGCGTGTTTACGCGGTTTTGCGTCACTTCGATTGGCAATTACCGAAGTCGCGCGGGTCTGATTAATCGTTTAAAGAAGCAACCTGGTTGGTGTTAAGTTCGACCTTGGTTTCACGACCGAAGAGGGAAGCAACAACTTTAACCTTCTTCAAATCGGGCGAAATTTCTTCGACCAAACCAACAAAGCCCGACAACGGACCGTCTGTGATGCGAACGCTGTCGCCCACTGCGAACTTGATTTCGATAGTTCTGATTTCAACGCCCATGCGTTCAACTTCCTCGTCAGTAAGAGGAACAGGACGCGATCCGGGGCCGACAAAGCCGGTTACGCCGGTGGTGTTGCGGATGATGTGCCAGGTTTCGTCATTCATCACCATCTTAACCAAAACATAACTCGGGAACAGTTTTCTTTCGATTTCCTTTTCGCCCTTTTCGGTGGTCTCTATGACCTTCTCGACAGGCACGTTTACCGCGAGAATCAGGTTTTCAAGACCGCGGTTTTCCACGATTTTTTCGATGTTCGTGGCAACTTTGTTTTCATAGCCCGAATAGGTATGAACAACATACCAAAGCGGCGTGCTTTCCTGTGGTAAACCCATAATAAACCGTTCCTTTATTTACTAAAAATTTCTGCGATCAACTTAACAAGTTGGGTGAATGCAAGGTCAAGAACGCCAATTGCAACAGCCGCAACTACGAGGAATACAAGAACGATACCTGTAGCCTTAGCGGTGTCCTTGGGAGAAGACCAAGAAACCTTTTTGATTTCACTCCAATATTCTTTGAAGAACTTCTTAAGTTTTTGTCCGATCGGTGTGTTTGTTTTCGTGAGTACCCATGCAACAATGATAAGTACAACGATAACGATAAGAGTAATTACTCTCGCCCAAGGGAAGTCACTCGCAGTTTCTTCTGTTGCGCTGTCGGTTGCAGTGCTGTCGGAAGCAGCGGAAGATTCTGTTTCGGAAACGACTGCGCTGGAAGCGTCCTCGGAAGAAGCATCGCTGGAAGCATCTTCGGAAGAAGCGTCGGAAGCATCGCTCGAAGTGTCTTCGGAAGAAGCGTCGCTCGAAGCGTCGGTAGACGATTCGGTTGCAACTTCGGAAGATTCAACAGAAACATCGCTGGATTCGCCTTCTGCAAGAACAGAAACCGAAAGTGTCATCGCAACGATAAGCGCAAGTATCAGGGCAAATGATTTGATAATATTTTTCATCATAAACCCTCCTTATTTGCTTTCCTTGTGAAGAGTGTGCTTGCGGCAGAAACGGCAATACTTGTTCATCTCGAGACGATCGGGGGTATTGCTCTTATTCTTAGCCGTGTCATAGTTTCTTTGTTTGCATTCGGAGCAAACGAGAGTTACTTTGACTCTTTTTTCTTTACCCGCCATATTTTTCGGCACCTCCATATTAATGTTACCTCCCTCTGTTACGTAAGAGAGCCTGTCCGTACGTGAACGGGCGGAAATCGAAAACCCGAACGCATAACAAAAAGACCTCAAACAACAGAGGTAAGGACATTCTACCATTCTTTACGGATAATGTCAATAGAAATTTGTAAAAAATTTCACGTAAAGAATGGCGGAATGTGAGGTAAGAAGTAATAGGTAATAGGGAAGAAGTAAGGTAAGCACTTCGTGCTTTTCAGTTTCATAATAAAAAAGAAGATTTTTGCCGATTAGGGCAAAAATCCTCTACGCTTATTTGCGTTTGTTCTTATTTAATCTTCCAACATGGAAACACGCTTGTCGTGTCTGCCACCTTCGTAGTCGGTGGTGAGGAAGATGTTTGCCAACTCGACTGCTTTGTCGCAATCAATAACACGTCCGCCGAGGCAGAGAACGTTTGAGTTGTTGTGTCTTCTTGTCATTTCTGCCGAGAAAGCGTCGGAAAGCACCGCCGCGCGGATACCGCGCACCTTGTTTGCGGCGATAGACATGCCGATGCCTGTGCCGCAGCAGAGGATACCTTTTTCGCATCTGCCATCGGTGATTTCCTTGCAGAGCGCTTTTGCATAAATAGGATAATCAACCGAGTCGGTTGTGTTGGTGCCGAGGTCGATGTATTCGACACCCTTTTTCTTTAAGTCTTCGATAATTGCGTTTTTGATTTCAAGACCGCCGTGGTCACAAGCAAGTGCTATCATTTTTTATGTTTCCTTTCGAATTTGTTATTGTATGGTTTCATAAGGAACTTTTTGAAAAAAGTTCCTTATAATCCTCAAAAACTTCAAAAATTATTATTCATATCAATATTAATACTGTAAAAATCCATAAAAATCGGCGACATGTGCGTCGATTTTTATACCTATGATGTCCGCGAGTGTCGAACACGAAGTGTGAGGCGCGAGGTGCGAACGAACGGACATCTAAATCCTTCGTTAACCGACCAAAATGTTCGCATTTTGGTCGAGAGCGATAGCGATTTTTAGGGGTTTCAAAGGGGATTTTTTCAAAAATCCCCTTTGACCGTTCTTCTAAATACTCAATTATAACTTCTCGCGTTCAAGCCTTTCGCGTTCCGCTTGGGGCATACGCAAATATACAGGCTGTAACTCTTTTGCCGAAACAGATTCGCCGTTTATGAATTTCTCGTAGCCTATCAATGCCACCGAGAGCGCGTTCTGGTCGGCGGAAACGTACGAGGCAGGGAATATGTTGCCCTCACCGTTACACATCGAAATGAACTTTTCCATTCCGTCGCCGCAAACCGTAACTTCGGGTAGGTCTTTAAGTTGCGCGAGTATGTCGTCAAAACCCAAGGCGGAATCCTCGCTCATTCGCTTTCCGTCCTTAAAGATAGCGGTGTAGAATTGGTCGCGACGCGCGTCCATGACGGGAACTACGTAACCGCGCGAAGAAACGTTTTTTGCCATTGCGTGAAGCGCAGAAACACTAACGCAAGGCTTGTTCTCGGCAAACGCCAAGCCCTTAACGGTAGATGCGCCGATGCGTACCCCCGTAAACGAACCGGGTCCTGCGCTGACGGCGAAAAGGTCGATGTCTTTAATGGATGCGCCGTACTGCTTAAGCGCGTTTTCCAAAAGCGGAAGCAGAATCTCGCTGTGGGTCAACTTGTTTTTGACCGTAAAAAGACTGTATGTACCTAACTTGTTGTCGTTTATCTCCGCTACGGCGCACGAAGCCGTAACTGCTGTGCTGTCAAGTGCGGCTATCAGCATAACGTAAACCTCCTTTTGTTCTCGCCGACGTTTTCGATTTTGAGTTTTAGCGCGTCTTTCGGGATAGACTCCTCGAAAAGTTCACTCCATTCGGTAACAGTTATCCCGCCCTGCTCGATATAGTCGTAAAACCCTGTCGAGTAGAGGTCGTCCTCGTCGGTAAGACGGTAAAGGTCGAAGTGGAATATGTCGATATCGTTTCCGCGGTATTCGTTAACGATGGCGAACGTAGGTGAGTGCACCAAATCCAAACATTCGGGGCAGAGGGTTTTGACCAACCCGCGCACGAACGCCGTCTTTCCCGCGCCCATACCGCCGTATAACGCCAAGAATCCGCCGTCTTTGAGCCGTTTCGCGATAGTTTCCGCGATTTTTTCGGTTTCGGCTATGCTTTCTGATGTAAAAATTTCCATAAAATATTCCTATTGGTTTACATAATGTTATAAGGTCAACACTCTGCGCCGATGCATTTAATGATTATCTTGTGCTCGGGCGGGGGAGTGTCGCCGATAGTGACTGCTTTAAAGAGGTATTCCATGCCTTGTTGCGCACGTTCAAGCGTTTTTGCCTGAAGTGTAGCGAGAGCCTCGCCTTCTTCTATTCTTTCGCCATAGCGCTTGTTAAGAATAATACCTGCCGTCGGGTCGATTTTAGCGCCCATAACTTCGCGGCCTGCGCCGAGAATAGACGCCGCTTTTCCGACCTGCATAGCGTCGATTTTAGTAATATAACCGCTCTTTTCGGCAACCAGCATGGCGGTCACGTTGCTTTCTTCAAATAGACTTGTGTCGTAAATATATCTTCTGTCGCCACCTAAGCGTTCTACAAGGTCGGCAAGTTTGTTAAGTGCGCTGCCGTTGTAGATAGTGTCCTCGGCGATAGTGACGCAGGTTTGATAGTCGCCAGCGTTTGCGGCATAAAGCATGTTTGCGGCAACGGTGATGCAAAGTTCGGTCAACTGCTCGTCGCCCTTGCCCTCAAGCACGCGTATAGCCTCAATAAGTTCAACGCTGTTGCCGACCGCGCTGCCGAGCGGCATCGACATATCGGTAATAAGCGCAACGGTCTTGCGGTTTTCTCTCGCGCCGATGCGAACCATAAGACGCGCCAACTCCTCGGCATCGCGAACGGTTTTGCAAAACGCGCCGCTGCCGCACTTGACGTCAAGCACGATACACTCGTTGCCCGAGGCGAGTTTCTTGCTCATAACACTCGCCGCGATGAGAGGGATACAGTTTGCGGTGCTCGTAACGTCGCGCAAAGCCAATAACTTTGCGTCGGCAGGTGCTAAACGTTTGCTCTGACCTGCGATACAGAACCCAAGTTCGGCAACGATTTTTTCGAACTCCTCTGCCGAGATTTCGGTATTAACGCCGGTGCAGGATTCAAGTTTGTCCAAAGTGCCGCCCGTAAAACCGAGCCCTCTGCCTGCCATTTTCGGAACGTAAATGCCTTTGTCCGCGGCGGCAACCATAGGTCCGACAATAAGCGATACCTTGTCGCCCACGCCGCCGGTCGAGTGCTTGTCGACCTTTTTGCCCTTGACCGACGGTAAAAAGTTCGTTTCACCGCTGTCGGTCATGTATTCGGTAAGGAAGATAGTTTCTTCTTCGGTCATGCCCTTAAACCATATCGCCATTAAAAGCGCGGATATCTGGTAATCGGGGATAGAACCGTCGGTAACCCCTTTGACGAAAAAGGCAATCTCTTCTTCGTTAAGTTCGCGTCCGTCCTGCTTTTTGGTGATGATGTCGTGCATTTTAAGCATTATCTATCCGCCTCCTTTTAATATCTTTAAAGAACCCGTGACCGTAATAGTTGTTTTCGATATTAAAGTTTTCGCATATGGTTTTCGCGATGCAGGTGTAACTGTCGTATCCGCCGATGTCTAAAGTTTCGCAGTCGGCGCAGTAGGCAAGTATCGGAATATTCTCCCTCGTGTGGTCGGTGCCCGTGTAATCGGGGTCGCAACCGTGGTCTGCGGTGATTATCAAAAGATCGTCACTTTGCATGTTTTCTAAAAATTCACCTAAAGTAACGTCAAACCGCGCCAATGCGTCGGCGTAACCGTTTATATCGTTTCTGTGTCCGTAGACCGAGTCGAAATCGACAAGATTAACAAAACACAATCCGCAAAAATCCTGCTTTTGCTTTTTAAGCAGTAATTCTTCGCCCTCTTGGTTGTTCTTCGTCGGGTTGCTTTCGGTTATCCCGTGCGAGGCGAAGATGTCGTTTATCTTGCCGATAGAGATAACGTCAAACCCGTTGTTCTTGAGTAGGTCGTTCATGGTGTCGGAAGTCGGCTCAAGCGAGTAGTCGTGCCGTCCGCCCGTGCGGTAAAACGAACCGCTCTCTCCTGCAAACGGTCGCGCAATAACACGTCCGACCGCGTGTTCGCCTTGCAATATCGCTCTTGCGCTTTCGCAAAGTTTGTATAGCCTGTCAAGCGGAATAATATCTTCATGCGCGGCGATTTGGAAAACGCTGTCTGCCGAGGTGTATACAATCGGTTTGCCCGTTTTAATGTGCTCGTCGCCGTAGTCTTTTATGACCTCTGTGCCCGAGTAGGGAAGATTGCAAAGTATCTCCACGCCGTTTTCTTTACAGAACGCATCAATAATCTCGTCAGGGAAACCGTTCGGGTAGGTAGGAAGCGGACGCTCGGAGATAAGACCCGCTATCTCCCAATGCCCCACGGTGGTGTCTTTGCCTTTGCTTTTTTCCTCCGCGTAGCCGTAAATGCCGATAGGGGTTGTAACACCAAACTGCGTCAACTCGGCACGTTTGATGTTAAATAAACCCAATTTAGTAAGATTAGGCAGGTCGGGCTTTGCGCTCATAACGCTCTTTAACGTGTGCGCACCGAGATCGCCGAAATCGGCTGCGTCATCGGCATGACCGATTCCCACGCTGTCCAAAACGACCAAAAACACTCTTTTAAACATACATCAAGCCCTCCAATTCCTATTCTTATACTTATTCACAGTCATTATACCAAATACAACGCGGTTAGTCAACAAATATTAAAACAAAAAAGACGGCGTATAAACACCGTCTTTCCGTATTGTGTTGTTTTGTAATTAGATTTCCTCAATGACATCAAGAGCGTCTTTTCTCGAAAGATTAAGTCTGCCCTTTTCGTCGATTTCGGAAACGATAACCTTAATGGTGTCGCCGACAGAAACAACGTCTTCAACCTTAGCAACGCGCTTCTTGTCGAGTTGCGAGATGTGAACCAAGCCTTCCTTACCGGGAGCGATTTCAACAAACGCACCGAAGGTCATAATTCTGGTAACGGTACCGTAGAAAATTTCGCCGGGTTCGGGGTCTTTCGCAATCGCTTCAATAATCTTCAATGCCTTGTAAGCATTGTCCTTATTGACAGCGGCGATGAATACGGAACCGTCGTCCTCGATGTCGATCTTGGCTTCGGTATCTGCACAAATCTTCTGAATAACC
>JAZRUR010000009.1:0-4535 GCA_045652625.1 Eubacteriales bacterium
AAGACACATAAAAACTTATCATGGATAATAGCACTATTCTTACCATTCATATTTGCAAATGTATTTTTCGGTTCTGGGTATTTTCGTTTATTAGTTGGTGTTGTATGTGTTATTACGCCTTTGATTATAGCGACGATATATTCGTATGTGATTGGGCACAAGTTCTATATGCAAAAGAGAGAACTTGAGATAATAGAATTAGAAAAACAAGAACGATTAGAAGAGATGGGGAACTATCATTTCAAATGAGCAGTTTGTACGAACCAATTAAAGTAATAGAGATGTTTTGTGCAACTCCAATAAATGATTCGAGTATTGATATACGAGATTTAGGGTTGGATTCTATTTCGTTCATAAAATTGATAGTTTTTATAGAAGATTATTATAACATTGAATTCCCCGAAGAAATGCTTTCTTTTGTAGAGGCGCAATCAGTTAAGGGATTATGCGGGATAATTGAAAAACTCCGATATCCTGATTGATGGATAGCATATGTTGCTTATTAATATTCGATATAAGCCGTTCTGTTTTAAACAGAACGGCTTTTGAAATTAACATAAACTTTCCCACAGTTCATTATATTCTTCAGCCAAAAGCTCATATAACTGTGTCTTTTGTTTGTCATTAAAACCGTAAGTGTTCGCCATTTCTTCAACACTTTTTCGGTTCACGATTATATATAGATAAGTGTTTGTAACAGTTTTCGTTTCGGTAACGACTTCGCCTTTATCGTTTATATATTGAGTCGTGACGGTTTCTTCTTTATCCTCCGTCCACGCTTCAATGCTGTTCATATCCCAAAACACATCACGCATAAGGTCAATTTTACCCTCATCCATCGTTACAACTTCTTGCGGATTGTTTGCATCTGTGGCAGTTTTTACCGAGTAGATTGCTAACACTTCTTTCCAAGCAGGAGCTGAATCCGAAGTATCTACATAAGTGTAGGTGTGGTTCGCTTTCTCGTTTTCAATCGAGGTGTTGAACTCCCCTTGAATTTGAGAAATAGCGGAACGCAATGTCGGTGTGCTTTCTCCCTCAGACGTATCAATTCCGAAGAATATACCGAAAGCGGAACATACAAGTAAAGCGACCATACAAATGACGATTATAACAACAACGGCAACCCAACCGCCTGCCACTATAAGAGAAATAAGACCTTTAATAGCGGCGATGATTGCCTTTACTGCCGCTATTGTTGCCCTAATAACAGCTTTTGTTGTTGCAACTGCGGCTTTAGCCGCCGCACGAGCCGCCTGAGCCGCTTTCTGTGAAGCTTTAATACTTGCTTTTGCAGTTTTTTCTGCGGCTTTAGCCATTTGTTTTGCGGTCTTTATGGTGGTTTTGGCAGTACGCTCGGCAGTTTTAACACTTCGTTTTGTAACCTTGTACGTTCCTTTTTCAAGTGTCTTAACTGTTCGCTTTCCCGAAGAACGTGCAGATTGCTTTATAGTTCTCTCGGTAGTGCGTTCTATTGTTTTTATACTTTTTTTTCCTGCTGTGTTAGCGGCTTTTTCTGCCACTTCTTTAGTCGCCTTTTCCGCCGCTTCTTTGGCAGATTTTGCTTCTGCTCTTTTTGCTTGAAATCGTTCTATGCCGTCCTTCGCTTTATAAATGTTATCCTTTGTATCTCTTACGGCTTTTCTGCCTCGTCGGTCAAATTGGTGGACACCTTCATGAACTGCAGAGCTTGCGGAAGTTTCATATTTATCCGAAGCAAATTCTTCCACGGAGATTTCTTTTGATTCAACATTATGCTCAGCTTTGTCTTTTGTGGAGATGTATACTTGCTTCATTCGTTCTCCCGCAACTGCCGCTTTGTCTATTGTTTTAATTGTGCCTTTAATAACTTCTTTTGTCTTTATATTCATAGTTACTACATTTACAAAGCCAAGAGAGAGTTATGAACTCTCTCCGGGTTTGGTTGTCATCAGTTTGTATAACTGCGTATTTTTCGGGAACTTGTTTACAAAAGGAACAAGCGAACTGCCCACCTTAATAAGTCCGTGTCCCGCTTCCACGTTGGTAATATACGACATTTGCAGATCGGATATATTTAATAGCTTCGCAAGCTCGATTCTGTCTGTGGATGCTTGGTTAAGCATAATAATAAATTCCGAGTTTGCCAACATCGTTCTTGCGGTATGGCTCTGCAAGAGGTCATCAACGTTTTGTGTAATACCGCAAGCCAAGGCATTATATTTTCGCAATCGTTTCCAAAGAGTAAAGAGGAAGTTTGCGGAATATTCGTGTTGGAAAAGCAGATATATTTCATCGATGAAAATATATGTGGTTCTGCCTTTCGCTCGGTTTTGGGTAACACGGTTGAGAATAGAGTCAAGGACAACAAGCATACCGATGGGCATAAGCTGTTTACCGAGGTCAAGAATATCATAACAGATAAGACGGCTTTGTGTATCTACGTTTGTGTTCTGTGCGAAGGTGTTAAGAGAACCATGAGTAAATAATTCAATAGCAAGCGCTATTTCTTTTGCTTCGGGTTCGATTTGCATTAAAAGCTCTGCACGAAGGTCTTTCAAGGTGGGAACCGTACCCGTATAATCGTTCTGTTGATAGGTTCTGTAAACACTTGCGGTACAACGGTCAATAATAGACTTCTGCTTTGCGCCGAGAGAATTACCACCGATAAGCTGTTCACATAAGGACATAATGAACTCGGATTTAAGGATAACGGGGTTTGCACCGTCGCCGTATTCCTTGTTAAGCGCCATGGCGTTTATATGGTTGTTCGATGTTGCGGAAATTCTTACTACTTCGCCGGACATAGATTCGACAAGTTTGGAATATTCTCTTTCGGGATCGATTACGATAATATCTGCATCGGGGTTTGCAAGGATAATAGAAACCATTTCGCCCTTTGCGGTGAAGCTCTTACCTGAACCTGAAACACCTAAAATAAAAGAATTGCCGTTAAGCAACTGCTTCTTATCGGCAATAATCATATTCTTGCTTATAATATTCTGTCCGTAATAAATACCGTTTTCGTGGTATATCTCCTGCACACGGAAAGGAATAAATACGGCTAAGGATTCGGTGGTAAGAGTACGGAAGTTGTTTATCCTTCGTACACCGAAGGGCATAACCGTATTAAGACCGTCCATCTGTTGATACTTCAAAACGGCAAACTGACAAAGATGCTTTCTTGCGGTGGTCAAAATCGCTTCGGTGTCGTTGTCGAGCTGCTCTTTCGTATCTGCAGTGTGAACCATAGTCACAACGGCAAACATCATTCTCTGATCTCGTGTTGTAAGGTCATCAAGAAACTCCTTCATTTCTTTCTTCTGCTGTTCCATATCATAAGGAACGGTAGCCGAGAAGTTATTGTTGGAGTTTTGTTTTCTCTGCCAATTCGTAATGTTGGTTTCTACGCCGAGCAAACGGTTTTCCGCTTCTTTCACCGCTTCATCGGTAGGGACAGGGATAACATCGATAGAAAGCATAAGATTACGGTTTAGGTCTGTAAGTTCCGCCACCATACTGTCCTTGATATATGAAGCATAATCACGCAGGAATAAAACTCTTCCGTATCTATCGCCAATCTTAAAAAAGTCTTTTTGGAACTCCAACGAATCGGGACAGATGTAATCCTTGAAGCTGTGTCCTTTCTTTCGGTTGTCCTGTGCATCGAAGTAAAAAGCCGTTTCTTCACCGACACGGTAAAAATCGTGTATGATGCGTAATCTTTCCGTGGCATCAAGTTCAACGCACCTACTTCCGAGCCTGCTGAAATGTGAAATCATATCTGCCGACACACGGGCGAAGTAGTTTCTTGCTTCTTCGACGTTCTTTTTATTGACAGAAACGGTTATATACTTGTCCTGCACAATTGAACTTGCCCCAGTTGCCTTTTCAAGCAACATATTGTTGTATTCTTCACGGTAGATATCTAATTCGTCATCAATCATAGGGAGTAGAATGGTTTTCTCAAAATCAAGGCGGTTAAGCCTGCGGTTGTTAATGGTTATCTTTGTTGTTGCACCGCTGTCAAAGGAATTGAGAAGTTCGGAATATTCAAGGAACATTGCCTCTTTATCTTCACGGCTTGCCACGGCATAATTGATGTCGCTGAATTTGAAAGTCTTTGCATACTTTTCTTTACCGACTTGGAAAATGCCGTCATCGTAAATAGCAAGAATGGGAATAACATCCTGCACACCTTTCGGAACAATGAATTTTTCTTTGTCTTGCTTGAATATGGTTTTAAGTGTTTTAATCATTAGGTTTTGAATACCTCCTTCTGTTTCTTTTCAATACTCGGTTTCATAATCTCCAAGTAGGTGTTTGTAGAACGGAAAACGAGCTTCTTCGGGGTTAAAAACTCGGATTTAATCCACGCCCATACAAACTGTTCCGCATTCAAGCCGTGGTATTTAAGAAAGCCGAGTGCCGCAAAGGGTGCGGCTCCCAATATACACATCCACGATACTGTTTCCGTGCCTAAATACGGTTCAAGCAGAAAATATATTGCTACGGCGACTACGCAAGCCAATCCCGAAAAAACACATTGTCTAAGG
>JAZRUR010000010.1:0-23539 GCA_045652625.1 Eubacteriales bacterium
AGCAATGCTTGAAAAGATATTTGCAGAACGCGTTTATGACCTTGGTATCGTTTATAACTGGGGTGGTACTGCAAATTCTCTCGGTAACGTTATGGGTAACATCGCATTTAGCGGTCAACAGACTTTCGCTTCTACCCTCGAATCTATCGGTACACTTATAAAGGACGATTTGCAGAAGACTTTAGAGACTTTTAAATAAAACACGAGGCAACAAATGAAGAACATTGAATACCTTTATTCCGTCGACCCTGAAGTAGCAACTGCGGTTGACAGCGAACTCAAGCGTCAAAAGCGCAACATTGAACTTATCGCAAGTGAAAATATAGTAAGCGAAGGCGTACTCGCTGCCGCAGCTACTATTCTCACCAACAAGTATGCAGAAGGTTATCCCGGACGCAGATATTACGGCGGATGTGAAGAAGTTGATAAATTAGAAACTATCGCCATTGAACGCGCCAAGAAACTTTTCGGTGCTGAACACGCAAATGTTCAACCGCACTGCGGTGCAAGTGCAAACCTTGCCGTATTCTTTGCGTTCCTTCAACCCGGCGACACCGTTATGGGTATGAATCTTGCTCACGGCGGTCACCTTTCACACGGTTCACCTGTAAACATTTCGGGTAAATACTTTAATGTTGTTCCTTACGGTGTTGATTCGGTTACTCACAGAATCGACTACGACAAAATGGAGGCTATTGCAGTTGACTGTCAGCCCAAGATGATCGTTGTAGGCGCAAGTGCTTACCCCAGAGTTATCGACTTTAAGCGTTGCCGCGAGATCGCAGACAAGGTCGGCGCTATTCTCATGGTTGATATGGCTCACATTGCAGGTCTTGTTGCTGCAGGTCAGCACCCCAGCCCTGTTCCTTATGCTGACGTTGTTACTACCACCACTCACAAGACTTTACGCGGTCCGAGAGGCGGTCTTATCCTTTGCAAGGAACAATACGCTAAACAGATCGACAAGGCTATCTTCCCCGGTACACAGGGCGGCCCGCTTGAACACATCATTGCCGCTAAAGCAGTTGCTTTTGGCGAAGCATTGACCGACGAATACAAAGAATATCAGGCACAGATCGTTAAAAACGCGAAGGCGTTTGAAATCGCATTGAAAGAAGAAGGCTTTGACCTTGTTTCGGGCGGTACTGACAATCACCTTATTCTTATCGACCTTCGCAGCATGGGTGTTACAGGCAAAGAACTTGAACACAAACTTGACGAAGTACATATCACGGTTAACAAGAACGCTATTCCCGATGACCCCGAAAAGCCCACCGTTACAAGCGGTATCCGTGTAGGTACTCCCGCTGTTACTTCCCGCGGTTTCAAGGAAGAAGACATGAAGTTGGTTGCAAAACTCATCAAACTTACTGCAACCGATTTTGAAAACAGCAAGGACTACATCATCTCTGAAGTAGATAAACTTTGCAACGCACATCCTATTTACGAATGAGAATAGAACATTACGCTACACTTCCCGATGATGCCAGAGTTATAAGAACCGAGGTATTTGTTGACGAGCAAGGGTTTACCGAGGAGTTTGACACCGATGATTCAAGAGCAATTCATATTGTCGGTTATCTTGGCGATGAACCTATTGCAACAAGCAGAATCCTCAAGAACAGCGATGGCAGTTACTTTATCGGAAGAATTGCCGTAACAAAAGCATATCGTAAAAACGGATACGGTGCAAAAATCGTATCTGCGGCTGAAAAAATCATTTTCAGCAACGGCGGCAGAACAGTCTTTATACATTCACAAGAACAAGCAGTACCGTTCTATTCAAGAATTGGTTACGTGCTTACAGGCGAACGTGATTATGAAGAAGGTTGTCCGCACTGCATGATGATAAAGCATTTATAAAAATTTAAAGGAAACGGTAAAACGCCGTTTCCTTTAGTTTTTATATTGACACTTGACATAAGTATTCTTTAATATTATAATTAATTATCAATAATTTTAGGAGGACAGCAGTGTTTGATAACATAATTGCGACCGCAAAACTACACGGTGCAACATCAGTCATTCTGTTCGGTTCACGCGCAAAAGGAACCGAAAGAGAACAGAGCGACATCGACATTTGTATTATCGCTCAAACAACAAGCAAAAGGCGACTCGCAGCACTGCTTTCTGCCGAAATTGATTGCGAACTGCCGATTGATATTCTCGTATACACTCCTTCGGAATGGGACGAGTGTATCAAGGACGAAACCAGTTTTGCCGCAAAAATCTTAAAGGAAGGCAGGATTTTGTATGGACAGCCGTAGATATTGCGATTGGTACACAAAAGCCAAGACCGATTTACGCGGTGCACAAATTCTTTTTGAAGCCGAAGCGGACAATTCGTTGGTTGCCTTCCATTGTCAACAAGCCATTGAAAAGATGCTCAAGGGCTACATTTTAAAACACACCCATCAACTGCTTGAAGGTCACAGTCTTGTCTTTCTTATACGCAGGGCATCGCGTTTTGACGAAGAAATGCGAAGATTCACAAAAGACTGTGCATTCGTCAACCAGTTTTACATTGAAACTCGTTATCCTGCAGATATTCCCGACGAGGTTGACGAATACGAAGTCAGTGAATGTCTTAACACCGCTAACGAAGTATTAGAATACATTGAAAACAAAGAATCGGAGCAAGTATAATTATGCAAATTGCTTTTTCGGGCAAATTGGGCAGCGGAAAGTCTACCGTTTGCGCTATATTAAAAGAAAAATACGGTTATGAGATTTACAGTACCGGCACTATTCAGCGCAAAATAGCCGAGGAAATGGGCATTACAACCTTGGAACTGAACAAGCGTATGTCTGAAGATCCTGAATTGGACCATATCATCGACGACGCCGTTGTTGAACTCTCACGCGCACGTGCAGGTGACAACTTAATATACGACTCTCGTATGGCTTGGCATTTCGCCGAGAACACGTTTAAGGTTTACATGTACGTTGACCCTACCGTTGCCGCAAAACGCGTTTTCCTTGCTGACAGAGGCAACGTAGAAAAATACCGCGATGTCGATGAAGCGCGCGAAATGCTTGTTGCTCGTAGTATAGAAGAAAACAAGCGTTTTAAGGACATTTACGGTGTTGATAATTTTGATTACAGAAATTACGATTTAATCGTCGATTCTACTTCTGCAACACCCGAACAAATAGCCGAGATTATTGTTACCGAAGCGGCTAATTATGAAAAATGTCCCTTTGAGCACACCAAAGTAATGCTCTCCCCATATGTTCTATTCCCCACCAAACCATACGGAACAGACGACGGCGACGTTATAACTGTTGCACTAAAAGACGGTTTTCATTACGTAGTAGGCGGTCACGGAAAACTTGCCGCGTTACAAATCGGAAATGCAGGTCTTACCGAAACAGTGCTTTGCGGCGGAGATTTTGAATCCGACGAGAAACTAATCGCCGAATATGAATCTGCAGCCGATTTTACATACGAAAGCAAAAACAACATTTAACAATATTTTTTAACAAAAAAAAGGAAGTACAAATTCTGTACTTCCTTTTTATTACATATACTTTTTTATCTCTTATTGAGCATGCTGAGGATATCGTCGATATCGCTGTTAGCATCCTTTGCAGGTTCTTCAGCAGACTTGGAAGCGGCTTCAGCCTGAGCCATCTGACGGCGAACGTCAGCACCCTTCTTGTCAGCATCAAAACCGGTAGCGATAAGAGTGATACGCATTTCGTCTTCGAGTGTGGGATCAAGAGCCGCACCGAAGATGATATTTGCATCAGGTTGTGCTTCGCTGGTGATCATTGCAACAGCAGAGTCGATTTCGTCAAGTCCTATATCGGGCGAACCGGTAATCTGAACTACGATACCCTTTGCACCGCTGATATTGGTTTCAAGCAACGGACTGGACATAGCCATCTTTGCGGCTTGTTCTGCCTTGTCCTTGCCCTTTGCGCTACCAACGCCCATGTGAGCAAGACCTGCGTTTGCCATTACTGCGGAAACGTCAGCAAAGTCAAGGTTGATTATACCCTCAACAGTAATAAGTTCGCAGATGGACTGAACGCCCTTACGGAGAACGTCATCTGCTTCTTGGAATGCGTTGAGGAATGTAATCTTCTTATCGGTAAGAAGTTTAAGTCTTTCGTTAGGGATAACGATAAGAGCGTCTACATTGTCAGCAAGTTTTTCGATACCTGCTTCAGCCTGTTGCATACGACGCTTACCTTCGAAAAGGAAGGGTTTGGTAACAACAGCAACAGTAAGAATATCGAGCGACTGTGCTATTTTAGCGATAACAGGTGCTGCACCTGTACCGGTACCGCCACCCATACCTGCGGTGATGAACACCATATCCGCGCCTTTGATAGACTCGGTGATTTCTTCAATAGATTCGTCGGCTGCCTTTTCGCCGAGTTCAGGGTTTGCACCCGCGCCATGTCCCTTAGTAATACGGTCGCCGATAGCGATTTTGGTGGGAGCACTGGACTTGATGAGAATCTGGGTATCGGTGTTGATATTGATAAATTCTACGTCCGCCTTTTCGATAGCAGAAATCATACGGTTAACAGCATTACCGCCGCCACCGCCCACGCCGATGACCTTAATGACCACTTTATTGGGATCTTCGATCATGTTTTGCATATTGAACCTCCAAATAATACTTATATCTTATTTTCATACATAATATAATATAATATGTTTTTTCTTGAAATGCAAGAGTTTTTTTCGTTTTTCTTTAAAAATAGCGTTATTTTTTTATAAAAACGTCTTATTTTTGTCGAATTATGACAGTGCGACCGATGCTTCGCGATGATTTGACACATCTATCTTCCCTTTTGAGCCCTCGTCGAGTTCGTCTATAATACCGACAAGAAAGCGTATCTTTATATCAATATTATCGGTATCGCCGAGATAAACTTCAAAGCGGTCATCATAATTTATATAGATATCAAATCTTGACCGTACATCAACCGCATTGATTTTTGTTTCTATATAATTCGTTTCAAATGATTGATAAAGCATCTGCAATGCATCAAGTGTTCGTTCATCAACAAACTCGATTTCGCTGCCCACTATACAGCGGCGCACACTATTTAAGGAAAGTTCGGTCAATTCCAAACTTTCTACCTTTTGATCTTTCACCTTCTCTAAAACCTTGAGGTTTGACGATATCAAGTAGGTATCCCCCGCGAGTTCGGCGGCGAAATACGGTTTTTCTTCTATTATATTGATTTCGACAGTAGTCGGAAGGTCACGCTTTATATCGACCTCGCCGATATACGGGAGAGATTGTTTAATATTCTGTTCGATAACATCGGCTTCGAACGAGAATATATTATCGCCCTCTACTATCGGTACATACTCCATTATTTTGTCGTATTCGTATTTTTCGATACCGTTTATTGTTATAGTCTTTACATTCAAAAACACTGCAACGCAAACGGCAAGGAACACAAGTGAAATGAAAATCAAAAGGAACGTATAGAACACCTTACGTTTAGTTCGTTTATTTTCCTGGCGGCGTTGTGCGTCATAGATCGCCATATTTTTTCTTACAAACCTTTGCTGTTCCACACGTTTCACTCCTTTCGAATTTATACTTAAGTTATTTTAACAATGCAAGAGCCTCATCAGCGATACGCTCAACAGAGTCGGGCACTGCGAAAGTCTTTACGCTTTCTTCCATACGGCGGCGTTTATTGGGATTAGAAAGCAGTTCCGATACGGTTTCGGAGAGTTGTTTTGCATCAACTTCGCTTTCACGGTAAACAACTGCCGCGCCTGCGTCTGCAATCAATCTTGCATTTTTATATTGGTGATCCTCGGTGACGTACGGGCTCGGGATAAGCACAGCCGCACGTCCGCGGATTGCAAGTTCGGAAAGTGTCATCGCACCCGCACGGCAGATAATGACGTCTGCCGCCGCTTGATGGACGGGCATATCGTATATGTACTCGTTAATCGAGAGATTTTTATGGGTATCAAGCCCCTTTTCTTTTGCGATAGCCGTGAATTTCTCAAGTCCGACTCTACCGATAGCGTGTGTATGACGGATATTTTGCGGCACAGAGAGTCTTTCCATTAGTTCAAAAGAGAGTTCGTTGACCTTATCTGCACCCATACTTCCGCCATAGGAAAGTATATACGGTTCGGTATCGGTAAGTCCTAATTTAGCACGTGCCTCTGCACGTGTCATTCCGTCTACTATTACAGGGTTACCTGTGAGTATCAATTTATTCTTGACTGCTTCATCAAAAAACTTTTCGCTTCCCGCAAAAGAGATACACACCTTATTTACATACTTGGAAAGCATTTTGGTCGTTACACCGGGAAATGCATTCTGTTCATGTATAAGAGTCGGAATCCCCAACTTTGACGCCGCTTTTACCGTAGGCCAAGAAACATAGCCGCCCGTGCCTATAACAAGGTCGGGAGAAAACTTCTTGATTATCTTCTTTGCCTCGGACACAGAAGTCAAGGCATTCCAAGCCGCTTTTATATTTTTTACGCTCAGTTTACGCGAGAAACCCGAAACCTCAACAAAATCGATATTATATCCATGTTTCGGCACAAGTGTGCTTTCGATGCCGCGTTTCGTTCCGATAAACATTATCTCGGTATCGGGAAAACGCTTTTTGATTGTTTCGGCGATATTAAGTGCAGGGTTTACGTGACCGCTTGTGCCGCCCCCGCAGAAAATTATTTTCATACAGTACAACCTTTCCGATTAGCCTTGTTCGATAAACGAGTAGCGCGAAATAGAAAGTACGATGCCCATTTCGGCAAGTAGAATTATAAGCGATGTACCGCCGTAACTGAAAAACGGCAGACTTATACCTGTACTCGGGAAGGTGTTAGTAACCACCGCGAGATTTAAAAGCACCTGTATAATTATTTGTGCTGTTATACCCATTGACAACAGCGAACTGAATCTATTCGGTGCGTTTTGAGACACATGATATCCGCGATATGCAAGTACGGCAAAGAGGCTTATTACGCATACCACGCCGAAAAAGCCTAATTCCTCGCAGAGAATGGCAAATATATAGTCATTTTGAGGTTCGGGCAAATAGCCGTGTTTTTGATTACTTTGACCTAAGCCAAGCCCCCAAAATCCGCCTGAACTTATCGCATAAAGCGATTGTGCAGGTTGCCAACCTTTACCGCCCGATTCTACCGACATGTATTCAAAGGGGTTTTCCCACACTTTAAGTCGCGTTAAAGCGTGAGGTACTAATTTTTCGATAATTCCTCGTCCTATTGTGAGCACGAAAGCACCAAGCGTCAGACCGCTTCCCAATACGACGCCGAAATACACGCCTTTCAAACCCGACAGCCAAAGCATTACCACCATCAGCAAGCAAATAATGATCGTCGCAGAAAGGTGGCTCTGAAGCAACGTTGCGAGTGCCGCGGGAGCAGTAAGCGCAAGTATGGGAAGTGCGCCTGTCTTAAAATTACGCATTTCCGACGAGTGGTTACTTATATATGTTGCACATGCAAGTACAAGTGCAAATTTCAGAAGTTCGGACGGTTGAAACTGAATACCGAATATTATAAACCAACGTGTTGCGCCCTTTACGGTTTGACCGAAAAACGGAACGAGGTAGTTCAAACCCAATGCGATAACATAAAATATGTACGCGAAACGTTTTAAAATACGGTAATCAAGCAACCGTGCAACGATTGCCATAACAACTATACCGAACACCGCAAAGCCGACGTGCGAACGCGCAAAATAATACGAATCGTCAAACTTTGATTCGGCATACGCATAAGACGACGAGAAGATCATTACCGAGCCGATACAAACGAGCGCGATAATAACTATCAGCAATGGTCGGTCCACTTCGCCGATCAAGCGGTATATTTTATTTTGATTTACACGAACCGAACGTTTCTTATTTACAGAAGCGCCGTTTGTTGCTTGACCGGTTTTTTGGGAAGCCATGAAAACAGTCCTTTTTAAATAATATTATTATACAGCAAATAGTACGAAAGAACCGAGAATACAACGGTTACTGCAGAGAACACAGCAACTATCTTTACCTCGCTCCAACCGCATTTTTCGAAATGGTGGTGTATCGGGCTCATTTTAAAGATGCGTTTACCTGTGAGTTTGAACGATGCGACCTGAAGTACGACCGACAAGCCTTCGATTATCCAAATGCAACCTATGGGAAGAAGCACAAACTCCATATCGGTAAACATTACTGCGCCTACGATAAATCCGCCCAAGAACAGCGAACCCGTATCGCCCATAAATATCTTTGCAGGGTGGAAGTTGAAAACCAAGAAAGCAAGTACAGCGCCGCAAAGCGATGCAACTGCAACAGCGAGTGAACTGTTATCGTTTGTTCCAAACATGTTTTCGGCATTTATCGCAAACAGTAAGAACATAACGCAGATAATAAACGCTGTACTACCTGCCAAACCGTCGATTCCGTCGGTAAGGTTTGCGCAGTTGATTATGTACACTATCGCAAGAAGCATTACTACATAATAGAAAATGCCAAGTTCCCATTCGCCCCAAGGTGTACCGATTCTTGTATCGTAACCGAGAAAATAGGCATTTGCAAACAAATAGATTGCGGTTGAAAGGAACTGCAATATAAGTTTTTGCGTTGCGCTCAAGCCTTTATTTCTCTTTTTAAAGAGTTTTACGTAATCGTCGATAAATCCGATTATACCTTGTGAAAGCGCAAACAGCACGAAAATAAGCATTGCCGTGAATCCGCCTACAGTACCGTCAGTAACGGTCTTACCGTATAAAACAAGTCCGACCGGAAGTGCAACAAGCATAGCAAGAATGAAGATAACACCGCCGAGGTTAGGTGTACCCTCTTTCGCTTTATGCCAAGACGGTCCTATTTCCAATATTTTCTGACCTAATTTAACCTTGCGAAGAAGAGGTATGAAAATTTTATAAAGTATTACGCCCAGAACGAACGAAACCGCCGCTGATACGGCACATATCCAATATATATTCATTGGCTTTCCCCTTTTATATTATACGATTACACGTCCGAGATTCATGCCGTTACTTGCTTTATACAGCACCGTATCGCCCTCACGAACATAATTCTTTAGGAAAGAATACAGTTTATCCGATTCGTCTTTTGCAAAGCAATATTTTTCTTCGACAATAGATTCTTCATATATATACTTTGCAAGTTCACCGTAGGTTATCAACACATCGCACGATGAATTTACATATTCCACTACTCTTTTATGGAGCATTTCGCTCTCAAAGCCGAGTTCGAGCATATCGCCCAAAACCGCGACACGTCTTCCCTTTTTGGTCGAAAGTACCGAAAGCGCAACTTCCATTGATTCGGGAGATGCGTTATAACAGTCGGATATTACCGTATGTCCGTCTGTTTCATAGATGTACAAACGTTTTCCGTCGCTTTTATATTCTTCCAATGCTTTGACTGCCGATTTTATATCAACTCCCATGAAATGCGCCACCGTAAGAGCAAACAACGTATTGATAACGTAATGTTTACCTTGCAGGTTCAACTTCACTTCGTACTCATTGCCGTATATCGATGCAACAAAGGTAATACCCATATCGCTCTCGGTAATATCTTTTGCAAAGCATTGACAGGTAGGATCGCTTAACGACACAAACGCGACACGTTCTTTTTTTACATCAAGCGAACGGAGTAACGGTTCGTCACCGTTTAAAATAAACTTCGCTGACGGTTTTGAATAGGCCGCCATCTTCATCTTTTCATCACGTATCGCTTCACGCGTACCCAAATTTTCGATATGCGAATAACCGATATTTGTTATTACCGATATATCCGGCGTAGCACATTTTGAAATACGCTCCATTTCGCCGCGCATACTCATTCCGAGTTCGAGCACCGCGCATTCTGCATCAAGCGGTGTAGCGAGGATGGTTTGCGGTAAGCCTATCTGGCTATTGGAGTTGCCCTGCGTTTTATGCACAGAAAGCGAGGAAGACAGCGCAAGTGCAACCATATCTTTTGTAGTAGTCTTACCGACAGAGCCTGTTATACCGATTACGGGTATATCGCTCAATTCATTTTCGCGGTAAAACTTCGCGAGATCTTGCAACGCCTTGCGGACATCTTCAACATAAATGCAATCGCCGTTTAACGATAGGTTTTCCTCTCTATCAGTTAATGCGCAACAACCGTTTTTAACTAATTCGGGCACAAAAGCGTTTCCGTCCACGCGTTCGCCGCGAAGCGCAAGAAACATTTTATCTTTATCTGCCGCACGGCTATCGGTAAAGAAACCGATTACCGTTCTTTTGGGGTCGGTAAAGGCAGAAAGTCTGCCTTTACACGCGTTTGCAATATATTCAAGATCGAGTTTCATTATTCTATGGCTTCCTCGTACAAGAATTCAAGTTCAATTACAGTACCCGGCAGGACATACTCACCGTCTTTGACCGATTGCGATACAACACGGCAGTTGGTATAATCGCCGTTGAATATACCCTTTATGGAAACGTTGAGGTTACTGTTAACGAGTGTTTTTATTGCATTTGTGGGTGAATAGCCGATTAGGTTAGGCACTCTTACGTTTGCGGTAATTTCAGCGCCATCGGTATAAAGTATTACAACACCATCGGTTGATACCACAGTACCATTTGCAGGAAGTTGGTTAACAACCTTATCACCGTCGCCGCGGACAACGCACTTCAAACCGGATTCCTCAATGAGTTGTTTTGCGCTTTCAACGGTCTTTCCGATATATTCGGGAACGGTTACGGTAGTTTCTTCATCCGTATTAGGAGTTATGCCGAGGTGAGGAAGAACCTCGGTAAGAATATTTGCAACAACAGGTGCTGCAACGGCAGAACCGAAATGCTGTCCTGCTGTCGGCTCATCGACAAGCACGAGTATAGCGATCTTCGGATCTTCGGCAGGTGCAAACGTTACGCACGAGGAAATATAGTCATCTTCGCGCAATGTCGAACGTTTTTCCGACGTACCTGTCTTGGACACAACGTTATAACCAGAAACAGATGCGTTCTTTGTGGAGTTTGTTAATGCCGTAAGTATTTTATTGCAGGTTTCTTCGGAAATAACCTGACGGTCGGATTCATATTCAAAGGTCTTTACAACGTTACCGTTATCGTCAACAAGCGCCTTTACAGCGTGAGGCACTACAAGGTCACCGCCGTTGGCAACCGCCGAAACAGCACGGATATGTTGAAGCGGTGTAACCTGGAAGGTCTGACCGAACGAATAAATCGCAAGTTCGAGCGTTTCGAACTGAACACCTGTCGTAGCAAAATATATCGACGATACTTCACCGACTATATCGCTGCCCGACACCTGTGTATATCCGAATTCCTCGAAATATTTTTTGAAAATACTATGACCGATCGCGCCGCCTATCTGAACGAACGCGGGGTTACAGGAATTGACGATAGCCTCGCTGAAAGTTTGTGTTCCGTGACCGATTATCTTATGGCAGTGAATAGTAGTTCCTGCGATATCGATCGCGCCGCGGCAACTGAAACTGCTTGTTTCGTAACTTATTCTGCCCTCTTCAAGTGCTATTGCGCTTGTTATTATCTTGAAAGTAGAACCCGGTTCGTAGGTTTGGGTAGCAATAGTGTTATTCCACATCTCATAGAGGAGTTTTGTACGTTCCGCGGAGCGTTCGTCCTCTGTACCTATGAACGCATCATATTTTTGCTGATAATACTCGGACAGGTCATTGTAATTATTCAAATCAAACGACGGATATATAGCGGAAGCAAGTAGTTCTCCGTTATCAACATCCATTACGATACATTCTACCCTGCCGTTAGGGCTATGTTCCTCGTATGCCTGTTCAATATACTTTTCAACAGTATTTTGGATAGTCCAGTCAATAGTTGTAATAACGTTAAGTCCGTTTGTTGCGGCGATATACGTAGAGCCCACGCCCGAATCAAGTTCGTTACCGTAAGCATCGGCGGCTTTTACGGATTTACCGTCAACACCGGCAAGGTACTCATCGTAAGTATATTCGATTCCCGAAAGTCCTTGGTTATCCGAGCCTGTAAACCCAAGCAAGTGCGCCGCAAAACTGCCGTAGCGGTAATAGCGCTTGGTTGTTTCTTCAAGGTGGATTATTGATTGATATCCATTTTCGGCGATAAAGGCGCGTACGGCGGTTTCCTCGGTTTCGGTGAGGAACTTCTTTATCATCTGATATTTCGAATTATAACGCGTTCCTTTAAGTTCGATTTCTTCGCGGTCTACAGAAAGTATACGCGACAACCCGTCAGAAATCGTATGTAAAAGCGTTTCACTATCAACAGGATTGGAGGTCTCCTGACTATCCTCTGCAAATTGAGGTATGTCGTACGGAGATATAAAGCAATTATAAACGGTTGCGCTGACTGCGAGTTCTGTGGTTGCGTCATTTGCGTAGATAGAACCGCGTTTTGCGGGTATTGTTACCGAACTCGTATACTGATCAAGCGCAGAGGTACGGTAATCCTCGGGGTCTATAAGTTGCAAATACGCAAAACGGACACACAGCAGGAACATAAATACAAGTATAACGACAAGTGCGACGCGGCCGCGCACGACACTTGTTCGTCCGCTTCCCGACGGTATAAATTTTTTGGATGCACTTGCCATAAATAAATACTCCTTTTGATAAGACAAATGGGTAAAGAGAATTTTACCTCGTTACCCTTTGTATAAATATATTCCATAATGCCGATTTAATGCCGAATTTATTATATCACATATTAATCGGAATGTATAGTATTTTATTCAATTTAATTCAAAAAATCCCTTATAACTTCGCCAAGTCCCGTCAAGAGGAAACCGAATCCGCCTTCTTCGCCGTCATCGTAGGTATGCATCTCGGTTCTGTCTGCCTGTTCGGTTGTGATAATATGAATATTGCTTTCGGGAATGTTCTTTGTCATGCCCAATTCTTCGGAAGCATATTTTTCTATTTCACCAAGGTCATATTTATTGCCGAGCGTTACTTCAAGGTCATCTTGCGTTTTTTCCATTGTCGCAAGTTTATTGTTAAGGTCGGTGATTTCGGAACGGTATTTATCTACTTCGGCATAGTTCATCATCATAAAGAGGAACATACCCGTCAGCAAAACCGCCACAAGAACTATCGACCAAGGGAACGGTGCTTTATCTTTTTTCTTTACGTTTACAATACGCGGTGCGCGTACTGCGCGGAGATTAGAGTTACGTTTCGCCGCCGACTTTTTGTTGCTTTTTGTAACAGATGACGACTTCTTAACCGCAAGTGCGCGGTTATTCATGTTATTTCGCGCTGTATTCGATTTATTTGTCGAAACATTTCTATTTTCCATATTTTAAAAGCACCTTTCTTTATATTTTCTCACAGACACGCAATTTCGCGCTATGTGACCTACTATTCATTTTCAATTCTTCTTCAGAGGGGAGAATCGGTTTTTTTGTTATTATCTTTACCGATTGTTTCTTGCCACAGACACATATCGGAAAATCCGACGGACAAGTACAGGGGTTTTCAAGTCTTTGGAATCCGTTTTTTACAAGACGGTCTTCAAGCGAATGGAAACTGATTATCGACATTCTTCCGCCGACGTTTAAAATTTCCGCACCCGACTCGATCGCCTTCGGGATACAATCGAGTTCTCCGTTAACCTCAATACGTATCGCCTGGAAACATCTTTTTGCAGGATGTCCGCCGTCGTTTTTAAACTTAGCGGGTATCGACGACGATATTAGATTTGCAAGTTCAAGTGTGGTTTCGATAGGCTTGTCTGCTCTCACCGAGCAGATCTTAGACGCTATCTTCGAAGCAAAACGTTCTTCGCCGTAGTCTTTGAATATTCGGACCAAATCATATTCCGAATACCCGTTTACTACATCGTACGCCGTAAGCGGAGCGGTTTGGTCCATTCGCATATCGAGCGGCGCATCTTTCATATAAGAAAAGCCGCGTTCTGCCACATCTAATTGATGCGAGGACACGCCGAGGTCCATTATTATTCCGTCTACTTTTTCGAAACCTGCGCTTTCGACTGCGCTTTTTAGGTTTTCGAAATTATCCTTAACGGTTATCAACCGTTTATCGTTTATCTTCTCACGCGCGTTCGCCAACGCGTCGTCATCACGGTCTATGCCTATCACTCTACCCTGCTCTCCGAGTTTGGAAAGAACAAGCGAGGTGTGTCCTGCACCGCCGAGGGTACAGTCGACATATATTCCGTCGGGTTTGACATTTAACGAGTTTACCGTTTCGTGCAAGAGCACCGATATATGAGAAAACTCCATATCACAACCCCAATTCTACAAGTTCGCTTATGATGCTTTCGCTATCAATGTTGTCCTGTTCTGCTTCCCAAGCAGATGCAGACCAGATCTCAAAATGTGAGCATCCGCCGGCGATAACAACTTCTTTTTCGAGGTTTGCAAAATTACGCATCGCCTGATTAAGTGTTACTCTGCCTTGAGCGTCGACCGAGCCTTCATCCGCACCCGCATAGAAGTAACGCAAAATGCGGCGTTCCTTTGCGGCAGGAAGTTCTTCGAGTTTAGCGGTGAATTTTTCCCATTCCGCCATAGGATACACTCGGATACATTTATCAAAGCCTTTCGAAAGGATAAATTCGCTTCCGAGTTTATCACGGAATTTCGCAGGAATGAACAGACGCCCTTTGGCATCGATCGTATGTTTATATTCGCCGTAGAACATCGTGTCATCCCCTTTCTTAAGTCTTGTTTTTTAGGTTTTTATGGGCGGTTGCCCCTATGTGCACCACTTCGCCCCTATTTCATGTTCTAATTATACATTACAACCCCAAAAATTGCAATAGTTGCAGATAACATAATTTATACATTATGGAAACCGTTTCGTCATTTTGACGATGCCAAAACTCTTGATTTTTCAATGCTTTTCGACATTTTATGTTATCGAAATCAGTACATTATGCACGACATTTTTGTGATTATGTCATCAAACATGTGTTCGAATTGTTCGTAATAACGCGAAAAACGATTGATATTATTACATATTCGGGATATCTAACGGGTTTTGCATTTTGCATTTTCGGCGATGTGTAGAATACGTTGAGTAAATTCGTTTTTTGGGGTTAAAATTGGTGTTATTTCGCATTTATTTCTTTTCGTTCGATAGTACGCCGATGTCATATTTTAAGCAATAAAAAAACATCGCAGACGAACATGTCATCTGCGATGATAAGAGTTATATTATCTTTTAAATTTCTATCTCTGCGGTTATCGCATAGTGATCGGAAACTATCTTCTTCACCGTGTCGGCGTTCACCACGTTCGCACCGCGTACAAAGATATAGTCGATACGTATTTCGGGCAAGTTTGACGGAAAGGTAAGTTCCGATTTTCCTAATGATTCGTGGGAATCCGTGAACAACCGTGACAGTCTTTTTATTTGCGAGTGGTCGGGCGTTTTATTAAAATCGCCCATAAGCACAACAGGTCCGTCTATTCCCTCTAAAAGATCAAGCACGGTATCTACGGCATTTTCATCTTCACCTATGCCAAGACCGAAATGTGAATTCAGCACGGTTAGTTTCTTTCCGTTGAAGTCATACTCCGACTTGATTATGCAACGTGTTTCGTAACGAGACCCTACCCTTTCGGTCACATCGGGAATCATCATTTTTTCACATTTAACCATAGGTGTTTTGGAGAAAATAGCGTTGCCGTAGCGGCAATCATCTTTTATCTTTATAGCGTCGCCAAAATAAGAATTATAGCCCAACGCATCAGCAAAAAACGCGACTTGGTCGGAATAACCCGAGCAGATATCCGCATCGTTTCCGCACCTAACCTCATTCAAGCCGAATATATCAGGGTTTTGTTCTCTCACGTTTTCAGCCATTGCGGGTAAATCTATAACGTCACCGTTGAAATTATGATTCCTGCCGTGCTGAATATTAAACGTCATGATTTTAAGATTCATATTAGAACAAGCCCGATATTACGCCGTTTTCGTCCACATCTATTTTTTCCGCCGCAGGTACTTTCGGCAGCCCCGGCATGGTTAAAATATCACCGGTTAATACCACAATAAACTCTGCGCCTGCGGACACCTTAACATTCTTTACCGTAACGGTAAATCCGTCGGGTGCGCCTAATTTTGTCGGGTCATCGGAGAAACTGTACTGTGTCTTTGCAATACATACAGGGAACTTTGAAAAACCTAACGATTCAAGTTTCGCTATCTGTTTTTTCGCATTCGGCATAACGGTTATTCCGTCGCCGCCGTAGACCTTCTTAACCACCGCTTCAATCTTTTCTTCGATAGTAAGGTCATCTTCATACGAGAATGTAAAGTCACCCTTTTCCTCTTCGCAAAGGCGTACAACTTCTTTAGCCAATGCTTCGCCGCCCTTACCGCCTTCTGCCCAAACGGTCGAGAGAACGGTATTTACGCCGAGTTCGCGGCATTTAGCGATAATAAACTCGATTTCATTATCGGTATCCGTCGGGAAACGGTTAACTGCAACAACGCAAGGAAGTTTATACACATTTTTGATGTTCGACACGTGGCGAAGAAGGTTAGGAACGCCGCGTTCTAGCGCTTCTACATCTTCCGTACCGAGTTCGGTTTTAGCAAGTCCGCCATGCATTTTAAGCGCACGAACGGTTGCTACAACCACAACGGCATCGGGGGTCAAATTCGCCATACGGCATTTTATATCAAGAAACTTTTCAGCACCGAGGTCAGCACCGAAACCTGCTTCGGTAACCGTATAATCGCCCATTTTAAGAGCCATTTTGGTTGCCATTACCGAGTTACAGCCGTGCGCGATATTTGCAAACGGGCCGCCGTGAACGAACGCAGGAGTGCCCTCCAACGTCTGAACAAGGTTAGGTTTCAACGCATCCTTCAAAAGTGCAGTCATCGCACCTTCTGCCTTTAACTGACCACATCTTACGGGTTGGTCATCATAAGTATACGCGACGATAATATTCGCAAGACGGCGTTTAAGGTCGGTAATAGAATCCGAAAGGCAGAGCACCGCCATGATTTCCGACGCAACGGTTATATCGAATCCGTCTTCACGCGGAACACCGTTTGCCGTTCCGCCCATACCGTCGAGTATAAAGCGAAGTTGGCGGTCGTTCATATCGACACAACGTTTCCAAGTAATACGACGCGGGTCGATATTAAGAGCGTTACCCTGTTGGATATGGTTATCAAGCATTGCGGCAAGAAGGTTATTCGCCGCACCGATAGCATGAAAATCTCCCGTAAAATGAAGATTGATATCCTCCATAGGTACAACCTGTGCATATCCGCCGCCTGCCGCGCCACCTTTAACACCGAAAACAGGACCTAAAGACGGTTCACGCAATGCGACAGTAACGTCCTTGCCGATGCGTCTTAAGCCGTCGGCAAGTCCGATAGTTGTGGTGGTCTTACCCTCTCCCGCAGGAGTGGGAGTGATCGCGGTAACAAGTATCAATTTACCGTCTTCTTTTTTTGTTTCTTTAAGAAGTGACAAGTCGATCTTTGCTTTATATTTGCCGTATTGTTCAATATACTTTTCGTCTACATGTGCAGTCGAAGCAATTTCCATTATCGGCTTCAGTTTACAACTTTGCGCGATTTCAATATCGGATTTGTATTGCATGATCTTCACTCCTGATTACTTAAAGTAACGCACTGCGGCTTCGAACATTCTTATATCGTATTCGCCGGGGACGTTCTTGTAAAGTCCCGAACCGATACGTTCGCTATGGCCCATTTTACCGAACACACGGCCGTCGGGAGAGGTGATACCTTCAACAGCGCATATAGAGCCGTTGGGGTTGAAATGCACGTCTCCTGTTGCCTTATCCGCGAAATCAACGTACTGGGTTGCGATCTGTCCGTTTTCGGCAAGTTTTTGAATAAACTCTTCACTCGCAAGGAATCTGCCCTCGCCGTGAGATATAGGAACGTTGTAAACGTCGCCAACATTTGTAAGTGCAAGCCAAGGCGATTTATTAGAAGCGACACGGGTACGAACTATACGCGATTGGTGACGCGCGATAGTGTTGAAAGTAAGTGTCGGGCAGTTTTCATCGGTATCAATAATCTTTCCGTAAGGAACCAAACCGAGTTTGATAAGTGCCTGGAAGCCGTTACAAATACCGCACATCAAGCCGTCGCGGTTTTCTAACAAGTCGGTAACACCGTCTTTAATAGCAGCGTTACGGAAGAACGCGGTTATAAACTTCGCACTACCGTCGGGTTCGTCACCGCCCGAAAATCCGCCGGGGATAAATACCATTTGAGCGGTCTTCAGTTCGTTTGCAAAAGTTTCGATACTCTTTGCGATACCGTTTGCGGTACGGTTATTAATTACGATTATCTGCGGTTCTGCGCCTGCGTCGCGAACTGCTTTTGCAGAGTCATATTCACAGTTAGTTCCGGGGAACGCAGGAATGAGCACCTTAGGCTTAGCGCACTTTACAGCGGGTGCAACGCGTGTGGTTGCCTCATAATTAAACGTAGGTACATTGTTTGCGCTATCGGGGATATTACAACTATAAACGCTCTCCAACTTATCTTCATATTCAGAAAGCATCTTATTAAGGTCGTAAGATTCGTCACCCTTACTGATCTTGAAATCAGCAGTTACTGTACCGAGCGCGATTCCGCATTCTGCATCTTCTGCAAGTTCGATAACGAAAGAGCCGTAATCGGTATCGAAGATATCCGACATAGAAACTTCGCTATTATACTTAAAGCCGAGCATGTTACCAAAGCACATCTTCATTACCGATGCGGCAACACCGCCAATACCTACCGTATAACAAGCAACCGCTTTGCCCGAACGCATAAGCGCGGTCACCTTATTAAAGTTTTCGATAAGAGATTCTGCTTTCGGAAGTCCGTCGCAACCGTATTCGGGTTTAAGAAGAACGACCTTATTGCCTGCCTTTTTAAATTCAGGCGAAACTACATCACCGGTCTTGCCTGTTGTAACGGCAAAAGACACGAGTGTCGGCGGAACATGGATATCCTCAAACGAGCCGGACATGGAGTCCTTACCGCCGATAGAACCGATACCGAGTTCCATTTGTGCGCGGTATGCGCCCAAAAGTGCCGCCATGGGTTTGCCCCAACGTTTGGAGTCTTTACCCAAGCGTTCGAAATATTCTTGGAATGTTAGATATACGTCCTTATACTCTGCACCTGTTGCGATAAGTTTAGCAACAGATTCCACAACAGCAAGGTACGCGCCGTGATAGGGGCTCTTTTCAGATACGAAAGGATTATATCCCCAAGACATGAACGAGCAGTTATCGGTATGTTTCTTTTCGACCGATATCTTCTGTACCATTGCCTGAATAGGAGTATGCTGATATTTTCCGCCGAACGGCATAAGTACCGTACCTGCGCCTATGGTAGAGTCGAAACGTTCCGACAGACCGCGACGCGAACATACATTCAAATCGGCAGGAAGTTTAGCATATTCTTCAACAAAACCACCGAACTCGTTGCGTTTTTCGGCAACGACAGGTTTTGCAACATCAACATCTATATGTTTATCAGCGCCGTTAGAGTTAAGAAAATCACGGCTGATATCAACGATCTTATTACCGTTCCAATGCATAACAAGGCGGTTTTTATCGGTAACGGTTGCAACTTGAACTGCAGAAAGGTTTTCGGTTTCGGCAAGTTCTAAGAAGCGCGAAACATCTTTCGCCTCTACAACTACCGCCATACGTTCTTGCGATTCGCTTATTGCCAACTCAGTACCGTCAAGACCGTCATACTTCTTGGGAACAGCGTTCAAATCTATTTCCAAGCCGTCTGCAAGTTCGCCGATAGCGACAGAAACACCGCCTGCGCCGAAGTCGTTACAACGTTTAATAAGACGGCTCGCTTCGGGGTTACGGAACAAGCGTTGAAGTTTACGTTCTTCGGGTGCATTACCCTTTTGTACCTCTGCACCGCAAGTTTCAAGCGAAGAAGCGGTATGAGATTTAGAAGAACCGGTTGCACCGCCGCAGCCGTCACGTCCGGTTGCGCCGCCCAAAAGAATTATCGCGTCACCTGCGTCGGGACGTTCGCGACGAACGTTTTCCGCAGGAGCAGCCGCAATAACAGCACCGATTTCCATACGTTTTGCGGTATAACCCTCGTGGTAAATCTCGTCAACTATACCTGTCGCAAGACCGATTTGGTTACCGTAAGAGGAATAACCTGCAGCGGCGGTAGTTACGATTTTACGTTGGGGGAGTTTACCCTTAATAGTTTCGGATATAGGCTTTAAAGGATCGCCCGCACCTGTTACGCGCATTGCGCCGTATACATACGATCTACCCGAAAGCGGGTCACGGATAGCGCCGCCGATACAGGTTGCCGCGCCACCGAAAGGTTCGATTTCGGTCGGGTGGTTATGGGTTTCGTTCTTGAATAGTAACAACCAAGGTTCGACAACGCCGTCGACTTCAACGTCGACCTTAACGGTACAAGCGTTGATTTCCTCGGATTCGTCGAGTTTATCCAATTTGCCGTTCTTCTTTAGATATCTTACGGCAAGAGTAGCAACGTCCATAAGGCAGATAGGCTTTGTTCTTCCCAACTCTTTACGTGTTGCGATATAATCATTATACGTCTTTTCAAGGAGTTCGTCCTCGAAAGTTACGTTATCTATAACCGTATTAAATGTCGTATGACGGCACTGGTCCGACCAGTAGGTATCTATCATACGGATTTCGGTTATAGAGGGGTTTCTCTGTTCGGTTTTGAAATACTGTTGGCAGAAGATAATATCATCTATATCCATAGCCAAGCCGTATTCTTTTATGAAAGATGCCAATCCCTCTTTATCGAGATCAATAAATCCGTCCAAAGTACGCACGGTAGTAGGTATATCGTATTCGGAAGCGAGTGTTTCGGGTTTAGAAAGACCTGCTTCACGAGATTCTACGGGGTTGATAACGTATTTCTTAATAGCGGCAACATCGTCCGAACTCAACGCACCGTAAAGAGCATAAACCCTTGCCGTACGGATAACGGGACGGTCGCCCTGCGAGATTATCTGAATACACTGTGCGGCAGAATCTGCACGTTGGTCGAACTGACCGGGGAGATATTCAACTGCAAAAACGATCGCTTTATCACCCAACGCATCAACGTCATCGGACACGATGTCAAGTTGGGGTTCGGAGAATACCGTCTTTTTTGCGTATTCAAACAATTCTTCGCTTATATTTTCAGCGTCGTAACGGTTGAAAAGGCGGACGTCTTCAAGCGAGGTGATACCAAGCAACGTACGCGCATCGTTAAGCAACGCTTTAGCCTCGAATGCTAACTCTTTTTTCTTTTCGACAAATACTCTGTAAACCATTTATTTTACCTCCGGCGCTTTAAGAGCGCGCGCACCAATGTCGTGGCGGATATAGGAATTTTCGAATTTGATTTCGCTTACGAGTTTATAAGACGATTCTATCGCTTCGGGCAACGTATCCGCAACAGCGGTAACGCCCAAAACTCTGCCGCCCGAAGTAACAAGTTTACCGTCCTTTATCGCCGCACCTGCAACGTAAACGTTATCTATAACAGATTCAGGAATATCTATCTCGTAACCCTTATTATAACTTTCGGGATAGCCGTTTGACGCCATGATTACGCAACATGCATGTTTTTCGCTGAACTTAACGTCAAGTTCGCCCAAAGTTTCGTTTGTAACCGCCTGCATAACCGTCAAAAGGTCGGTTTCGAGCAACGGAAGTACAACCTGTGTTTCGGGGTCGCCGAAACGGCAGTTATATTCGATAACCTTGGGGCCGTCTTTAGTAAGCATCAAGCCGAAATACAAGCAACCCTTAAAGGTTCTGCCCTCGGAATTCATTGCACGTACGGTGGGAAGGAAAATCTTTTCCATACATTCCCATGCGATCGCATCAGTATAATACGGGTCAGGCGCGATAGTACCCATACCGCCCGTATTTAAGCCCGTGTCGCCGTCGCCTACACGTTTATGGTCCATAGAAGATACAATAGGCACGATACTCTTACCGTCGGTAAACGCAAGTACCGAAACTTCAGGTCCTTCGAGAAATTCTTCGACAACGATACGTTCGCCGCTCTTGCCGAATGCTTTATCGCACATCATCGACTTAACAGCGTTTACCGCTTCTTCACGTGTGAACGCAATAATAACGCCCTTACCGAGCGCAAGACCGTCCGCCTTAATTACGGTAGGTATCGGTGCGGTTTCGATATATTTAAGTGCCGAATCCACGTTATCAAAAACCTCACATGCGGCGGTAGGAATCGAATATTTCTTCATCAATTCCTTAGAAAAGACCTTACTACCCTCGATTATTGCGGCATTAGCGCGAGGACCAAAGCAAGGGATACCTTTTGCCTCGAGTGCATCGACGCAGCCGAGTACCAACGGGTCATCGGGCGCAACGATTGCATAGTCTATTCCCTTTTCGAGTGCGAAATCAACGATTGCGTCGATATCTTTTGCGCCGATATTTACGCATATCGCATCTCTTGCGATACCGCCGTTTCCGGGGAGTGCATATATCTCTGAAACGTTTTTATTTTGCTTGATTTTGGTTATGATGGCGTGTTCTCTGCCGCCACCGCCTACAACAAGTATTTTCATTTATCCTCCGAATCAATGGTGGAACAGACGCATTCCTGTAAACGCCATTGTCATGTTATATTTATTACAGCAGTCTATAACCGCATCATCACGGATAGATCCGCCCGGTTCTGCGATATACTTAACACCGCTCTTATATGCACGTTCGATATTATCAAAGAACGGGAAGAAGGCATCAGAGCCGAGTGCTACATTGTCAACAGAATCAAGATATTCGCGAATTTCCTTTTCGGTTAGAGGTTCGGGGCGAACGGTAAAGTATTTCTGCCAATTACCGTCTGCGCAAACATCTTCTTCGTTCTTATTGATATAACCATCAATAACGTTATCTCTATCGGGTCTGCCGATATCGGAGCGGAAAGGAAGGTTCAACACTTTTTCGTGCTGACGCAAGAACCAAGTATCAGCCTTAGTACCTGCAAGACGTGTACAGTGGATTCTCGACTGCTGACCTGCGCCTACGCCGATTGCCTGACCGTCAACTGCATAGCAAACAGAGTTAGACTGAGTATACTTAAGCGTGATAAGCGCGATTATAAGGTCGCGTTTTGCGCTTTCGGGGAGTTCCTTATTTGCAGTAACTATATTCGAAAGCAATTCTTTATTTATAACGAAATTATTTCTTCCCTGTTCAAAAGTGATACCGTAAACCTGTTTATGTTCGATTTCGGCAGGTACGTAGTTAGGGTCGATTTTAACTATGTTATAACTACCCTTACGTTTGGATTTAAGGATTTCAAGTGCTTCGGGTTCATAGCCGGGAGCGATGATACCGTCGGAAACCTCACGCGCAATCATCTTTGCGGTTGTAACGTCGCAAACGTCGGAGAGTGCAACCCAGTCGCCGAACGAGCACATTCTATCCGTACCTCTTGCACGTGCATAGGCACAAGCGAGAGGCGATTCATCCAAACCTTCGATATCGTCAACAAAGCAAGCCTTTTTGAGTTTATCCGAAA
>JAZRUR010000011.1:0-23153 GCA_045652625.1 Eubacteriales bacterium
CCAAATCGCAGAAAAAGGCACAATCAACATGATTTTTGCTGCTGCACCCAGCCAGAACGATTTTCTCGCATCGCTTATCAAGGACGAAACTATTGATTGGTCCAAGATAAACGCATTCCACATGGACGAGTATATCGGTCTTGCGGCTGACGCTCCTCAGGGCTTTGGCAACTTCCTCAAAAACGCTATTTTCGGCAAAGTTCCCTTTAAGTCGGTTAACTACATCGACTGCACCGCGGTTGACCCCGAAGCAGAATGTGTACGCTACTCCGAACTTTTAAAGGCTAACAAGTGCGACATTATCATCATGGGTATCGGCGAAAACGGTCACATCGCATTTAACGACCCCCACGTTGCAGATTTCAACGATGAAAAGGTTGTAAAAGTAGTTTCGCTCGACGAAACCTGCCGTATGCAACAGGTTAACGACGGTTGCTTTGCAAAAATCGACGACGTTCCCAAGTTCGCGCTTACCCTTACTATCCCCACTCTCGTTGCCGCTGAAAGCGTGTTCTGTATCGTTCCCGTAAAAACCAAGGCTAACGCTGTTAAGAACACCGTTCTTGGCGAAGTAGGCGAAGCATGTCCTGCTACCATTCTCCGTAAGCACGACAATGCAACTCTTTATCTTGATGCCGACAGCGCATCTCTTATCTAATTCTAACGAATGAATATTAAAATCAGCCGTTTGCAGGAGGGGGTTTATCTCGCCTCCTGCAAAACCGACAAATTTAAATCCGCCGTAATGACGGTTTCTTTTGCTGTACCACTTGACAGCGAAACGGCATCGGGTTACTCTCTGCTAACCAATCTGTTATCGCTGTGTACGGGCAAATATCCCACAATGCAGTCGTTCTCGATAATAAAGGACGAACTTTATGCGTTGGGGTTAGACGCTTATGTTCAGCGCAGAGGTGAACTTTTGTTGGTAAGGCTGGAAATTAATACTATTGCCGATTCTTATGCTTTCGACGGCGAAAAGGTGCTGTTCCGCGCAACCGAACTTTTGGGTGATGCGATATTCAACCCGTATTTCGAAAACGGCATATTCCCCGAAAAAAGCGTAGAATACGAAAAGATCTGCCTTATTGAGGAAATCGCATCGTTAGTCGAAAATAAACATTCCTATGCAATGTTAAGAGCACGTCAAATCATGTGCGACGGCGAACCGTTTGCCGTTGATGCGGCAGGAGAGATCGACAGGGTCGAACTGCTAAACGGCATGAGTTTGATGCCGTTTTACCGCAACATCATCGAAAACGCACCGGTTTTTATCACCTATGCAGGCGAAGCGGATTTTGATTACGTGGAGGAATGTGTAAAAGCACATCTTCCCTTTTCCGCGAGGGATTCTTATTTGCCCGATTCGGTGATACACCCTGTTCAAAACAAAGTGACTCGTGTCTGCGAAAATATGGAAATGGAGCAAAGCATACTTGTGCTCGGTTTTACCGTAGAAATGGCAGACAGCGCTAAAAAACGTGCGATTCTTTCGGTTTTTGACGAAATTTTCGGCGGTTCGCCTGCAAGTTTGCTTTTTATGAACGTCCGCGAAAAGGAAGGGCTTTGCTATTATTGCTCGTCCTACCCCGCAGGCAGAAAAAACATACTTTTTGTTTCTTGCGGTATCGAACCGGGCGTCGAGGATAAGGCAATTAAATCTATCTACCGCGAAGTAGAAACCATGAAACAGGGCGATTTTTCGGACGATGACATCGAAAATGCCAAAAATTCGATAATACGCTCGTTAAAAAGCGCCGAAAACAACCTTAATTCGATAAGTGGCTATCTTTTAGGACAGATAATAAGCGAAGATTCGGCAACCATTGAAGAAAGTATCGAATTGGTAAAAAACGTCACACGCGAAGAAATTATCGCGTTTGCGCAAACCGTTTCCCCCGAACTTGAATATGTCCTCGGAGGTGCGGAATGAACAGTTTTAAAATAAAAGAGAACAAAAGATTAAAAGAAAAGTATTATTACACAACGCTTGAAAGCGGTTTTAAAATAACGGTAATACCAAAGGATTATCCTGTTTCCTATGCGATGATCTGCTGTGATTTCGGAAACGCAGACCTTGATTACGAAACAAACGGCGAAAAATATACTCTGCCCTCGGGCACTGCTCACTTTTTAGAGCATAAAATGTTCGAAAACGAGGACGGAAGCGATGCGTTTTTGGAATTTGACCGCTACGGCGGAAACGCAAACGCATTTACCTCGTTTGAAAATACGGGATACTATTTTTCCTGCACCGACAACTTTTTTGAAAACCTTGAAATACTTTTAAAATCAGTATCTTCGGTTCATTTCAGCGATGAGTCGGTTGAAAAGGAAAAAAAGATAATCGCGCGAGAGATCACCATGTACGAGGATTCTCCCTCGACCAACGTGGTGCGCAACCTTAACCGCGCCATGTATTTTTCTCATCCGACAGTCCACCCTATTTCGGGAACTGTCGAAACAATCTCGGAAATAACAAAAGAAACACTTTTTAGAGCATATAACGATTTTTATGTGCCCGAAAATCTCTCGCTTTGCGTTTGCGGAAACGTTGAACCCGAAAAGGTTTTGGCTTTAGCGGAAAAATATTTTGCGTCGGGCGCATCCAAACGTCCAAAAACGCTGTTTCCGGTCGAGCCCACGGCGGTGAATAAGAATAACATTACCGAAAACGCGGTAGTGGCAAGTCCGCTTTACTGTATCGGCATCAAATGCCAACCTGCTAAATCAAACGACCTCGCCTCGCACAGATGCGCAACCGCTTTGCGTCTTGCGATATCGCTTATATTCGGCAGAGCGAGTGACTTTTATTGCAAAAAATACGAAGAAGGTATTCTTAACGAGCGTTTTTACGCAGGATATACCCAATCCAAGCAGTGTGCGCATATTATTATTTCGGGCAGCGGAAACGATTGCGAAAAGGTTATGGATCTTGCGATAGAAGAAATCGAAGCGAGAAAAAAGAACTTTTTCACCGATGAAGAAATAATACGCGAAAAACGCGCCGCATACGCCGAAAGCCTTACTCTTTTCGATTCGGGCGAGGATATTGTGGCATCTATGGCGACTTGCGCCCATTTAAGTTACGACGATTTTGACGGAATTGACGCACTTTGCGACATCACTTCCGATGAAATAAAAGACGCACTTTTCTCGATCAATACCGAAAACTGTGCGATAAGCATAATACAGAAAGGAACCGATTTATGAACAAAATCACATTCCCCGGTTTAGGACTCGAATTCAATGTAAACGAAACCGCGTTTACCGTATTCGGGTTGGAAATCAAATGGTACGGTATTATTCTGACCACCGGTATCCTACTTGCGTTTTTCCTGCTTTACTATCTTGCAGTAAAGCGCGAAATGCTTGATCCCGATACGATTTACAACATCACGTTACTTGTTATGCCTATCGCTATCATCGGCGCCAGATTTGTTTACGTTGTAACCGAGTGGGATAGGTTTAAAGGAAAAGGCTTTATTAATATGATAAATATCCGCAACGGCGGTATTGCAATATACGGTGCAATTATTTTCGGCCTTGCGACGGTACTTATTTATAACAAAATCAAGAAAACAAGTTCGCTTTCCATGCTTGACGCATTTGCGCCTGCTGTTATGTTGGGTCAGATAATCGGCAGATGGGGCAACTTCGTTAATGCCGAAGCCTACGGTTGGTCGGAAGGCGTTGATAAACTCCCTTGGAGAATGGAACTCGAAAGATACGTAATCGACGGCAAACTCAACCCGCCCGAAGTAACTTCGGTACACCCGACGTTCCTTTATGAATCGCTTTGGAACCTTTTGGGTCTTGCGATTATCCTTATTTTCATTTACCGTAAAAAGAAGTTCAACGGTGAAGTTTTCTTTGCGTATCTCGGTTGGTACGGTCTTGGCAGAGCATATATCGAAACTCTCCGCGCGGACAGTCTTTATATCGTCGGAACGCTTAAATTCTCGGTAGTTGTCGGTATCCTTTGCGTTATCGCGGCGATAATCGGCGAGATCGTTCTTTATAGACGTTACAAAGAAGAAAAACTCGAAATGACCGAATACAAATCCGCGTTCGAAGCCGTAAAAGTTGCTCTCAGCAACGAAGAAGACGCTTTGAAAATAAGCGAACCCGAAGCCGAATCGGATGACGAATCCGACGCAGCAGACGATACCGAAGAAATAGACGAATACGACGAAGAAACACTTGCCGAGCAGGATATGCTTGACGGCGACGCAAGTGAAACAGAATCCGACAGAGAGGCTGAATAAACATGAATATTATTGACGGAAAAGCGATATCGGCAAAATGCAAAGCAGAAACTGCCGAGGAAATAAAGGCTCTTACTGCCGACGGAAGACGCGCCCCCTGTTTGGCGGTAATACTCGTCGGCGACGACCCTGCAAGTGCGGTATATGTACGTAATAAAAAGAAGGCGTGTGAAGCGGTTGGCATCACAAGCCTTGAATATCTGCTCTCGGCAGACGAAACCGAAGAAAAGTTGCTTGAACTTATAGATTTTCTCAACAAAGACGAAACCGTCGACGGAATACTTGTACAAATGCCCGTACCCAAGCAGATCGACCCCGACAGAGTTATCGAGGCAATCAGCCCCGACAAAGACGTGGACGCGTTCCATGCGTACAACGTGGGCAAACTCTTTACAGGTTCTCCCCGTTTTCAACCCTGCACCCCCGCAGGTGTTATGCGCTTAATTCATGAATCGGGCGTTGAAGTTTCGGGCAAAAACTGCGTTGTTGTCGGCAGAAGCAATATCGTCGGCAAACCCATGGGCGCACTTTTACTTGCCGAAAACGGTACGGTTACGATATGTCACTCTCGCACCAAAGACCTTGCGTCTTTCACCAAAAATGCCGATATTCTTATCGCCGCAGTAGGCAGACCCAAGATGATAACCGGCGATATGGTAAAAGAGGGCGCGGTTCTTATCGACGTCGGTATCAACCGCGTCGGCGATAAACTTGTAGGTGATATTGATTTTGATGCATGTGCAGAAAAAGCATCTTACATCACCCCTGTTCCCGGCGGTGTAGGTCCTATGACAATAGCAATCCTTATGCAAAACACCCTCACCTCGTATAAAATGCGATTCGGAATAGAATAAAAAAGCAAGGCTGTCGTTATGACAGCCTTTTATCTTGCCTTATTTCTTTTCCTTTTTAAATATCCTTGCTTTGATACCCGACCACATAAAGATTATCACCTGTGCAGGTACGCCTATTACAAAAATAAGCCATTTTGAATAGTCGCCGATAGTCAAATACACACTCGCAAGTAAACCCCACACCAAAAACGAGATAAAAACAAAATTAAGTTTTGTTTTGCCCCATATTGAGTTGAAAACAATTAATATTATCGAGCATATCGGCACACAGTAAACGTAAGAAAGCCAAATGCGTTCCAAATTTGTCGCCAATCCGAGAACAACAAAAACAAACGTCGCGATAAGAAACACAAGCATACAACTAAGCCCTGTTATAAGCAGACGGTTTTTCTTTAACTGCCTCGGAACACTTTGCATGGTTGCTTTTAAAGGGTGAACGTCTTCAAGCAGATAATCAACCGTAACACCGAAAAGGTCGGCGATCTGTTTAAGCACCGCAACGTCGGGTATAGACTCCCCTCGCTCCCATTTGGAAACGGCTTTGTCGGAATAATTCAATTTTTCGGCAAGTTCAGCCTGAGTAAGCGGAACGGCTTTACGAAGTTCGGTAATATTATTTGCGACAATACGTTTATAGTCTTCCATCAAATCCGCCTCCTTCTTTTTTTATAATACCACACGAAAATAGCCTTGTCAAGTCCCCAAACACCTTGAA
Source organism: Eubacteriales bacterium (assembly GCA_045652625.1). GTDB lineage: Bacteria > Bacillota > Clostridia > Oscillospirales > CAG-382 > Coliplasma. The sequence goes on from JAZRUR010000011.1 coordinate 5,838, forward strand.
AACGCTTGGTTTTCTACCGACGGTAGAGCAGTAGAAAAAACGCTCTACTGTGCCAAACACCCACAGTCGGGTCGTTTTTGATAGGTGTAGGTGGACTTTTTGTGTCTTTTCGGATAACATATGCGTGTACGCAGCGCATGAGTTTTCCGTTTATTACGGAAAACGAACTTTCACATATGACGATTCGGAAGGAAGACTCAAATTGAAAAAAATAAAGATTTACGGTGATTCTATTTTAAAGGGTGTTATGTTCAACGAAGAACTGAACAGATACAAACTATTCGGTTATCGCTATGACGCACTTAACGAAAACGGAATCGAAGTCGAAAACAACTGCAAAATGGGTGCAACCATAGACGAGGGTTTTGAAATTATGAAATGTACCCTTGACGATTGCGACAAAGATACCGTTGTGCTTCTTGAATACGGCGGAAACGATTGCAACTACAACTGGGCAGAAGTTTCCGATAACCCGAGCGGCGAGTTTTTGCCGAACACTCCCGCGGACAAATTCACCGAAACATACCTTAAACTTATAGAATACGCCCGTAACAAGGGCGCAGAAGTGGCTATATGCACACTTGTGCCGATAGATTCCGAGCGTTTCATGAACTGGGTGTCAAAAGGTCTTAATTACGATAATATTCTTCGTTGGTTAGGCGATGTCGATCGCATTTCGCGTTGGCAAGAATATTACAGCCGTCTTTCGGAGCGCGTAGCGGAAAAAGCACACTGCCATATACTCGACTTGCGTTCGATATTCAAAAACAAAAGCATGTCGGACCTGCTCGGAATAGACGGTATGCACCCGAGCGCACAAGGACACACGCTTATACGCGAATCGCTTCAACAAATAATTCTTTCCGACAAAGCGTTAGCCGCAGCACAATAAAATAATAAAAGTCTGTCACGAAAATGACAGACTTTTTTTGTTTAATTATTAAACATTGAATCTAAACAACACGACGTCGCCATCGTGCATAACGTATTCTTTGCCTTCGCTTCGTACCAAACCCGCCTCTTTACAAGCGGTAAGCGAACCTTTTTCGATAAGAGTTTCGTAGGGCACAACTTCTGCACGAATGAATCCGCGTTCGAAGTCGGTGTGTATTTTTCCTGCTGCGCCGGGGGCTTTAGTGCCCTTCTTTATTGTCCAAGCGCGAACTTCGGGTTCGCCTGCGGTCAAGAAAGAAATCAAACCGAGCAACGCGTACGACGCCTTTATAAGTTTATCAAGCCCTGTTTCGCTTACGCCGAGGTCGGCAAGATATGCCTCTTGTTCATCTTTATCGAGATCGCCCAATGCCGCTTCGGTTTCGGCGCAGACCGAGATTATCTCTGCATTCTCGCCCTCAATAGCCTTTTTCAACGCGTTGTAATATTCGTTTTCCTCATCGGGACGCGCAAGGTCGTCTTCCGACACGTTTGCGCAGTATATAACAGGTTTGCCCGAAAGCAAAGGAACTGTACGAAGCACCTCGGCTTCGCTTTCGGTAAGTTCGACGTTTCTTGCACAAACGCCTTTAGTAAGTTCGGCACAGACCTTTTTAAGTATCTCGGCGTCCACAAGCGCACTCTTGTCGCCCTTGCCCTGTTTGGTAAGTTTATCAATCTGTCTTTCCAACATTTCGATATCAGAAAGAATAAGTTCGGTATTAATGGTTTCGACGTCGCGTGCAGGGTCTACCGAGTCCTCAACGTGTATGATCTTGCTTCCGCCAAAGCAACGTACAACATGTACAATAGCATCAACCTCACGGATATGCGATAAAAATTTGTTTCCCAAACCCTCGCCGTTTGCCGCGCCTTTTACAAGCCCTGCTATATCAACGAACTCAACGGTAGCGTGGGTTAATTTTTTGGGATTATACATAAGCGCAAGTTTGTCCAAACGTTCATCGGGAACGGGTACGACTCCGACGTTAGGATCTATGGTACAGAACGCATAGTTCGCGCTCTCTGCACCCGCTTTCGTCAAAGCGTTGAAAAGCGTACTTTTGCCGACATTGGGCAAACCCACGATACCAAGTTTCATAATTACAAAATCTCCTCATGTCTGCTCTATATAAATACAATCAGTCACAACAGTATAATATATTTCGCAAAATTTTGCAATATATAATTTTTATACACATTTTGCGGCATAAAAGTTTAAACAAAAATTAATAATATGTAGGCGGCAACCCTTGACATCTCGGAGAAAACGTGGTATTATTATTGCGGACGTTAACTTATGTTAAAAATAGATTGTTAAAGAAAAGGAGATGCAAATCATGGCAACAAAAATCCTTGTCATTGACGACGATACCAATATTTGCGACCTGCTTCAAATGTACCTCGAAAAAGAGGGATATGAAGTTCGCACAGCCAACGACGGTCAGGAAGGAATGACCGCTTTTAGAATGTACGAACCCGATATGGTGTTGCTTGACATCATGCTCCCCAAAAAAGACGGTTGGCAGATATGCCGCGAAATACGCGAACATTCTTCCAAGCCTATAATCATGATAACCGCAAAAGGCGAAACGATTGATAAGGTTTTGGGTCTTGAACTCGGCGCAGACGACTTTATCGTAAAACCGCTTGATATGAAAGAAGTTTTCGCGCGTATCAAGGCAGTTCTCCGCCGTTACGCCAAGCACGATACTGCAGACGGCGAATTAATCAAATTCGACAATCTCGAAATTTCGCTTCAAAAATACGAACTCAAAGTTTGTGGCAAGGCGGTTGACCTTCCCCCCAAGGAGTTGGAACTTATATACTTCCTCGCCTCCAACTATAACCGCGTGTTCACACGTGACCAGTTGCTTGACAAGGTTTGGGGTTTTGATTATCTCGGCGACAGCCGTACCGTTGACGTTCATATCAAACGTCTGCGCGAAAAACTTGAAAACGCATCCGACAAATGGATATTAAAGACCATTTGGGGCGTTGGTTACAAGTTTGAAGTTTCTACCGAAAATTAATTTCTATATTTTTTGTTCCCTTTCTTGAATTATATCCATAAAAAGCAAAGCCGCCTAAACAAAGGCGGCTTTGCTTTTTAATAAAGTACCAAAACAATATCAAACCAACTCCAACTTCGCCTTGACACGCGGCGGAAGATATTTTATAATAGCAACATGAAATTTGATTTTCGAGGTAAAGATATGCGCTTCACGAAAATGCAAGGGCTCGGCAACGATTATTTATACGTATACGGCGATGTTCCTAACAACGCTGCCGAACTTTCGATAAAATGGTCTGACCGTCATTTCGGCGTCGGTTCAGACGGTATTATTTGGGTTTCGGATTCCGAAATCGCAGATTTCAAAATGTCCATATTCAACGCCGACGGAAGCGAGGCAAAGATGTGCGGAAACGGTATTCGTTGCGTCGGCAAATTTGTCTATGACAAGGGTTATACCGACAAAACCTCGCTTATAATAGAAACCCGTTCGGGCATACGCACTCTTGAACTTCAAGTCTGCGACGGAAAAGCAATCGGTGCATCGGTTAATATGGGAAACGCCTCAATCGAAAAAGACATGACTTTGACGGTTGACGGAAACGAAATAACCCTCACCCCCATTTCAATGGGCAACCCTCACGCGGTGATTATTGTTGACGATATAAAAAGCGTACCACTTTCAACTCTCGGAAGCAAAATAGAGCGCAACCCCGCTTTCCCCGACGGTGTTAACGTCGAGTTTATTCAGATACTCGGCAGAAACAAACTTCGTATGCGAGTTTGGGAACGCGGAAGCGGCATAACCATGGCTTGCGGAACAGGCGCGTGTGCAAGTGCGGTCGCCGCACTAACAAAGGGTTTTTGCGATTTCGATACGCCGATAACTGTCGAACTCGACGGCGGTCCGCTTTCGATAACCGTTTCTCCCGATTACGCTGTGATAATGACAGGCCCTGCCGAAAACGTCTGCGACGGCGAAACACTGTAATAAAAAAGCAAAGGCACTCACAAAACGCGAGTGCCTTTATTTATTCGAAATAAAAATCCCAAGTGCTCGAACGGTCACTCGGGATTTTTGGTGCGGATGAAAGGACTTGAACCTTCACGCATATGCACCGGTTTCTAAGACCGGCTCGTCTGCCAATTCCGACACATCCGCATAACAACCATGTGTGATTGTATCACACCGAGTTTTGATTGTCAATATCAAAAGCAAAATACGTCAAAAAGGCTTGAAACAAGTTCGGTTTTGCGTTACAATATAAAACAACGACAACCAAAACGCAAAACGGAGATATAAATATGAATATTACAGAACGTTTTTTGAAATATGTTTCTTTCGGCACAAACTCGGACGATTCTTCGCCCACTTGTCCCTCAACACCTTCTCAACTTGTCTTGGGCGAATACCTCGCACGTGAACTTGAAAGCATCGGGCTTTCCGAAGTCGGCATGGACGAAAACGGATACGTTTACGGCGTCTTACCTGCTACGAAAGGCAGAGAAAACGACCCCGTTATAGGCTTTATCGCTCACATGGACACCTCTTCCGACGTCAAGGGCGACGGAATACGTCCGCAGATAATAGACTACAACGGCGGCGACATCGCTCTTAACGATAAAGAAAGCATAACGCTCGAAAAATTTCCGTTCCTTGGCAAATATGCAGGTGGCAAAATAATCGTAACCGACGGCACAACATTACTCGGCGCGGACGACAAGGCTGGTATTGCCGAAATTTTCACCGCCGTTGAATACCTGATAGCACACCCCGAAATATCACACGGCAGGATACCCGTATGCATTACGCCCGACGAAGAAATAGGCAGAGGCGCAGACAGGTTCGATCTCGAAAGATTTAACGCAGATTGGGCGTATACCGTCGACGGCGGCGAACTTGGTGAGATAGAATATGAAAACTTTAATGCCGCATGGGCAAAGGTAACCGTCAACGGCATCAATATCCACCCCGGAAGCGCAAAAAACAAGATGAAAAACGCTTCTCTTTTAGCGGCAAAATTCATCTCGATGATGCCCGAATCCGAGACACCTGCACACACCGAGGGTTACGAGGGATTTTATCATCTCTCTTCAATTGACGGCGACGAGTCGAAGGCTTGTATTCGATTCATTATACGCGACCACGACAAAGAAAAGTTCGAATCCCGCAAAGCATTTATGCAAAACCTCGTTTCCTATCTTAACGGCGTTTACGGCGAAAACACTTTCGAACTTAACATGGGCGACAGTTATTACAACATGAAAGAAAAAATACTGCCCCACATGCACATCATAGACAACGCTATCGACGCGATGAAGCAATGCGATGTCGAACCGTTAGTCGTTCCGATTCGCGGAGGCACAGACGGTGCGCGTCTTTCCTACGAGGGTTTGCCCTGCCCTAATCTTTCCACAGGCGGAGCGAATTTTCACGGCGTTCACGAATTTATTCCCGTTCGTTCTATGGAAAAAATGGTCGAAGTCTTGGTTGCTCTTATGAAAGGCAACAAATAAACGATAATGGTTAGCAACCTTGCGGAGAAGTTTCATGAATAACGAATACACAATAAAACCGATAGCGTATATACACAACGACTTTACCACAAAATTCGGCGTACCGAGGCAGAGTCGGTTGGCGAAATCGCTTCGATCCGAAATAATTTTCGAGCCGGAATACCGCGTCCCTGACGCTGTGAGAGGTTTAAACGACTTTTCACACGTCTGGCTTATATGGGGATTTTCGGAGGCACGGCGTGAGGATTGGTCGCCGACGGTACGCCCTCCGCGCTTGGGCGGCAATATTCGCGTAGGTGTTTTTGCATCACGTTCGCCCTACCGTCCCAACTCGCTTGCGCTTTCCTGCGTTAAACTTGAGGAGATAGTTCGGGACAGCGAAAAAGGCGATATTCTTGTGGTTTCGGGCGCTGACCTTATGAACGGAACACCGATATATGATATAAAACCCTATCTGCCCTATGCAGATTCTATCCCCGAAGCGACGGGCGGTTTTGCACCCGACGAGGGCAAGTTGCTAACCGTTGTTGCCGAAAAGAACATAATAGACAAACTGCCCGAAGACAAACGCAATTCGCTTTTGGAGATCCTTGAACGCGACCCGCGTCCGCAATATCACGATGACCCTGCCCGTGTTTACGGCATGGAGTACGGCGGATTCGAAATAAAGTTCTCGGTCGACGGCGACGTTTTGACGGTTTTGTCTGTCGAGAAAAAGCAATGAAATTTTTGATAAAAAGAGCCTTTTTGGGGCTCTTTTTCTTTACAATCGTAGGATTTTGTGATAGAATTATAATAGCATTTTTTGGAAGGAAAATACCATGGATATAATAGCAAGAATTGCAGAAGAACTTAAAATAAGAGCAACTCAGGTAGAGGCGGCAGTCAACCTCATTGACGAGGGCAACACTATCCCCTTTATCGCCCGTTACCGTAAAGAAGCAACGGGTTCGCTTGACGATGAGAAATTGCGCGAACTCGGCGAAAAGTTAGAGTTTTACCGTGCGCTCGATGCAAGACGCGCCGACGTGTTCCGTCTTATCGACGAGCAAGGCAAGATGACCGAAGAACTCGCAACCGCTATCGAAAACGCAAAAACTCTTTCGGAATTGGAGGACATCTACCGTCCTTACCGTCCGAAACGACGTACAAGAGCAAGTATCGCGGCAGAAGCAGGACTTACTCCTCTGGCAGAATTGATGCTTGAACAGAAAAAAGACGTAGACATAGTTGCCGAAGCAGAAAATTACTTAAATCCCGAAAAGAAGATAAATACCGCAACCGATGCGCTCGACGGCGCAAAAGATATAATTGCCGAGCGTGTATCCGATAACGCGGAATACCGCAAGTGGATACGTGAATTTACCTATCGCACAGGTTCGCTTGTTTCCAAAGCGAAAACCGAGGAAGACAGCGTTTACCGTCTTTACTATGACTATAACGAATTGCTTTCCAAAATGCCTTCGCACCGTATTCTTGCAGTCGACAGAGGCGAAAAGGAAGGTATGCTCTCGGTAAAAGTGGACGTCGACAAGCAAAGGATTTTTGATTATCTCAAGGGTGAAATCCTTACCGCGCGCGAATGTTCTTCTACCGACTTTGTAAGAGACGCGGCTGAAGACGCTTACGAAAGACTTATTGCACCTTCGGTACAGACCGAGATGCGTAATCTTATCACCGATAGCGCACAAGAACAGGCGATCCGCGTTTTTGGTGAAAACCTTAAAAACCTCCTTATGCTTCCTCCGGTAAGAGGCAAGGTCGTTATGGGATTTGACCCTGCGTACAGAACCGGTTGCAAGATAGCGATTGTTGACGACGTGGGTGACGTACTTGATACCACGGTTGTTTACCCCACTCCTCCTCAAAACAAGACCGAGGAAGCAAAGGCAAAACTCAAATCGCTTATTAACAAACACAAAGTCGATATAATTTCTATCGGCAACGGCACCGCATCGAAAGAAAGCGAAATTTTCGTTGCAGATTTAATAAAAGAACTCGACCGCGACGTAAGTTATATCATGACTAACGAAGCAGGCGCTTCGGTATATTCCGCATCTAAATTGGCAAGTGAAGAATTTCCGCAATTCGACGTTTCTCTCCGTAGCGCAGTTTCTATCGCGCGTCGTTTACAGGATCCTCTTGCCGAACTTGTAAAAATAGACCCGAAAGCAATCGGCGTCGGTCAGTATCAACACGATATGGAGCAAAAAGCGCTTGACAATTCACTTGCAGGTGTCGTTGAATCCTGCGTTTCGGGCGTTGGCGCGGACCTGAATACCGCATCGGTAAGTCTTCTTTCTCACATTGCAGGTATAAATGCAAAAATCGCAAAAAGTATATACGAATACCGCACAACCGTTTCGCGTTTTAAAACCCGTTCCGAACTTTTAAAAGTAAAAGGCGTAGGCGAAAAGGCATACAAACAATGCGTAGGTTTCTTGCGTGTGCCCGAAAGCAAAGAGGTTCTTGACAACACCTCCGTCCACCCCGAAAGTTACGAGGCGGCATATTCGCTCCTTAAACTTCTCGGTTACAACAAGGACGATGTACGCGAACGCAAATTAGGCGAACTTCGTGCACGCCTTGACGAGCGCGGATGCAACAACGTCGCAAACGAACTCGGAATCGGCGTTCCCACACTTAACGATATCGTTTCCGAACTTGAAAAACCGGGACGCGACCCCCGTGACGAACTTCCTCCTCAAATTTTACGTACCGATGCTATGGATATTTCCTCGCTCAAAACAGGCATGGAATTTGTCGGAACGGTACGCAACGTTGCCGACTTCGGTGCGTTTGTGGATATAGGCGTTCACCAAGACGGGTTGGTTCACATTTCCAAGTTGAGCAACAAGTTCGTAAAACGCGCAAGTGACGTTGTAAAAGTCGGAGATATCATCAAGGTACGAGTCATTGACGTAGACGTTGCAAAAAAGCGTATTTCTTTGGAAAAAATACAGTAAATATGCGATTATTCTATTGCAATCTTGCAAAAAGCGTTGTATAATAACTCATTAAAAAAATTTGTATTTTCCATTTGGAGGTTATATTTATGCAGATTAACAATCCGTATCTTCAAGATCTGTATGCACAGGTCGAAAAGAGAAATGCAGGAGAAAAAGAATTTCTTCAAGCAGTAGGCGAGGTTTTTGAATCTCTCGCTCCCGTTATCGAAAAGCGTCCCGACCTTGTACAGGCAGGTATTATGGACCGCATCGTTGAACCCGAACGCTTTATTCAATTCCGCGTTGCTTGGGTTGACGACAGCGGCAAGGTTCAGGTAAACCGCGGTTTCCGTGTTCAGTTCAACAGCGCAATCGGACCTTACAAGGGCGGTTGCCGTTTCCACCCGAGCGTTTGCTCCTCGGTTATCAAGTTCCTCGGTTTTGAACAAACAATCAAGAACTCCCACACCGGCCTTCCCATGGGCGGCGGTAAGGGCGGCGCGGACTTTGACCCCAAGGGCAAGTCTGATAACGAAATCATGCGTTTCTGCCAAGCATTCATGACAGAACTTCAAAAGTATCTCGGTCCCGACACCGACGTTCCCGCAGGCGACATCGGCGTTGGCGCAAGAGAAGTTGGTTACATGTTCGGTCAGTACAAGCGTATCCGCGACGAGTTCACCGGCGTTCTTACCGGCAAGGGACTTTCCTACGGCGGTTCGTTGGCAAGAACTCAGGCTACCGGCTACGGTCTTTGCTATTTCACCGACAACATGCTTAAAAAGAAGGGCGACTCCTTCAAGGACAAGACCGTTGTTATAAGCGGTTCGGGTAACGTTGCTATCTACGCTTGTGAAAAGGCTACCCAACTCGGCGCAAAGGTCGTTGCAATGAGCGACTCCAACGGTTACATCTACGATGCAAACGGCATTAATCTTGACGTTGTTAAGCAGATAAAAGAAGTTGAACGTGGCAGAATTAAGGAATACGCTAATCGCGTTCCCGGTTCGGTTTACACCGAAGGCAAGGGCATCTGGACTATCAAGTGCGATATCGCACTCCCCTGCGCAACACAGAACGAACTTAACGGCGAAGATGCAAAGGCTCTTATCGCAAACGGCGTTAAATACGTTGCAGAAGGCGCAAACATGCCCTCTACTCCCGACGCTATCGAAGCATTCCTCACAAACGGCGTTTACTTTGGCCCGGCAAAAGCGGCTAACGCAGGCGGCGTTGCGACTTCCGGTCTTGAAATGAGCCAGAACAGCATGCGTCTTTCTTGGACATTCGAAGAAGTTGATGCAAAACTCTGCGGCATCATGAAGAGCATCTTCGAAAACGCAACCAAGGCTGCAAAAGAATACGCAAGCAGCGAGGATAACCTCGTTGCAGGTGCAAACATTGCAGGTTTCCTCAAAGTTGCTGATGCAATGAAGGCACAGGGCGTCCTCTAATTAATGTTTTCTAAAGGTGTTGTCAAACGACAACACCTTTTATTTTTGCAAAAATTTCATTTTTTGTTTGCGTTCTTATGCGGAATAATAATAGCACAAACCTAATTATCAAGAAGGAACAAAAAATGAAAAGATTTATTGTATTTTTATCAAGTATAATACTTGTATTTTCGATATTGCTTTTATCCGTATCTGCGACAACCTACACCGTTGTTTCGGGCGACAGCCTTTGGAAAATAGCACAAAAATTCCAAGTCGGATTAAGCGAACTGATCGAAGCGAACCCGCAAATATCAAACCCGAATTTGATATATCCGAATCAGGTGATAAATATTCCCGAACAGGATACTTCGGTGTTGAATTACGAAAAAGAGGTCGTGCGTCTTGTAAACAAAGAACGTTCTTCGCGCGGACTTGCTACACTCACATTGGATTGGCAGTTAAGCCGAGTTGCACGGTACAAATCGCAGGACATGCACGATAAAGGATATTTTTCGCATACCAGCCCAACCTATGGCAGTCCGTTTGATATGATCTCCGCATTCGGGATAAAGTACCGTAGCGCAGGAGAAAACATCGCAAAAGGTCAAAGAACTCCGCAAGAAGTGGTGAACGCTTGGATGAATTCATCGGGCCACCGCGCGAATATTCTAAACGCATCGTTCACCAAAATCGGCGTGGGATATGTTGCAAACGGAAATTATTGGACGCAAATGTTTATAGGCTAAAATCAAAAAACGCCGCAAGGTTATCCTTGCGACGTTTTTGTTTGTTAATTAAATTATTTTGCCTTATAAGTACCTAAAACGATACGTTTGACAAGAACGTAATCGGTTGCATCAACGTCGCCGTCAGCGTCAACGTCGGCACATTCGGTCTGCTCTTTGGAAAGCGTGTAGGTCTTCAAAACCGAACGTTTAACAAGAACATAGTCAGCGGCATCAACGTCGCCGTCGTTGTCAACGTCACCGAGTTTCGCGTTTGTAGTTTCATCATCGGGAACGTATCCGCCCTCCCAATCCTCAGAAACGCCTACCGCCGCTTCTCCGCAGAACACGAAGTTTGTTCCGGTAGAATTAATGAAAGAAAACTTTACGTAACGCGCTGTCAAAGGAATGGTTTTGTGATGAACATAAACGGTGTACTCGTAATATTTAAGTTCGGGTTCGCCGATAGGTCGGTAATTAGTACCGTCTTCAGAGATATAAACTTTTATATCGTTAGCAGGGTCACCGATACCGTGAAGTTGGATATGGTTGAACTGTATAAGAAAGTCGGTCAAATCGTCACGAACCTCACCGAGGTCGATAGTAACGCTCATTCTCTTATCGGAATCGAGGCGCGACACATGGAATGCGTGCCAATCGGTACCCATGTCGGAAGTTCCGATAATGCCGTCGGTAAGTTCTTTTCCGTCGTTGTCCTGATACTTAGCACCGCTTCCGTCGGAATAAGGTTGGGTTGCAACATACTTTTTGCCGATAGATATCCAATCAACGTCCTCGGGAAGAGTGAACGGAGGTACGACGATGTTGCTCTCATCACGCATTTCATCAATATCCGCTTGTGTGAGAGTACCTTTTGCGTATTTATAAGTCAAATCGTATACCGAACGTGCGCGAGCGTGCGTAGAACGAGAAGCGGCATAATATACGCCCTCTTTACCGCCCTGATAGTACATTTTTATAGTGTCCATCGCGCCTTTTTGCATACAGACTTCGAGGTAATCGAGGTATCTATTGTAATAGTCGGAATTAGACAGTGCGTTCTGGTCAAGTTCGATCTCGACGCTCATTCCGTACGATTCACATGTGTCTACGCAGGTTTCGACTCTCGATTTGCTCAAAGAACCGTCCCAATATCTGTTCGGCTGTCTACATGCAACGTCAAAACCGTAGTCTGCCCACTCGGCATATCCGTTTGCTCTGTAATGGGGAATCCAAAGGAATTTCAAGCCGAGAGAATGCAAATAGTCGGAAGCGTATTTGAACAATTCCTTATCCGAAGTAGCATTGATATATTCTTCCATCCAATAGAAACCTATCAAATCAAGGTTTTCGTAATTTCCCTCGGTATACAAACGAATCTGCTCGTCGATTATCCATTTGATTGCCGCTTTGCGGTCTTCCATTTTCGAAAGGTCAAGTTCTTTTCCGCCAAGCGAACCGAAATCAGCACCCGAAGGTGTTCCGGGATACAAAATGGTGAAGAATACACCTGCTTTTTTGTCGGGAGCGTTAAGAGCCTCTTTTGCTCTGCCGAAGGCAGTATCAAGCGCTTCAACGTTCCTGTCGTCATAGAACGTATCCTCTACGTAACTGGTCCAGTCAATCGCCTTTGTGGGGGTGCTGTACCAGTAGTGCAAACTACCGCCCGAAGGACCTGCTTTTTGACAGGGAAGGAAGAGGTAACTGTCAAAAAAGAAATCCTTGATTTGACGGTTTTTGTCGTAATATGCAACGTACGGCATCAAATCGTCTACGGTGTGGCGGCCGTTATCGCCTCTGTCAGGGTTCCAAGTATAAGTCAAGCAAAGGTTTTCGTACCCGTTCATGCTCGCTATTTCGGGATAGTCTGCGCTGACATTCACGCCGAAAAGCGAAAATACAGATGACAATAATACAATCGCAAGTAAAATTGATATGTGTCTTTTCATGTTTTCCTCCATGCATTTTTATATATTTTATCACACATCCTTGCAGTTTTCAACACAAAAACGCGCTTTAATTTCAACAAAAAAGAAAACCGCCCAAGTGTAAAAACTCGGGCGGTTATACTTTTTATTATTTAACTTTATACGTGCCTAAAACGATACGTTTAACGAGTACATAGTCGGTTGCGTCTACGTCACCGTCATTGTCGATATCTGCGACAACAGTTTGTCTTTCGTCAAGAGTGTAGTTCTTCAAAACCGCACGTTTAACGAGTACATAGTCGGCAACGTCAACGTCGCCGTCAAAGTCAACATCGCCGAATTTGGCTTCTGTGGTGTCGTCGTTTCCGCCGTCGTTTCCGTCGTCGTTTCCGCCGTCATTTCCGCCGTCATTTCCGTCGTCGTTTCCGTCGTCGTTTCCGTCATCGTTTCCGTCGTCGTTTCCGTCGTCGTTTCCGCCGTCGTCGGGAACATAGTCGGGGTCAGCAAGAACTTCGACTTCGTTAAGGAATGTCCAGACCGCCTGTGTTTCAACAACGAGTTTCACGTATTGAGCAGAAGCGTTATCGACGCTTATTGTTGCCCAAGCAGGTGAATTGCCATCGGGAATAGCGAGTTTTCCGAGTTCGGTATAGGTGTTTCCGTCTTTGGAGATGTACGCAGTGATGCTCTTAGCGCCAGCAATGCCCGATTTATTATGATTCCAAACGTGTGCTCTGATGTCGGTGATGCCGTCAACAACCTCTTCGAGGTCGATAATGATAGTGCCGATACCGTCGGGAGCGTTTACCTTATCGCCGGTTGCCTCTTTATTGTAGTAAAGACCAAACCAGTTTGCATCGTATTTTTCTTCGGTACTTGCAACGCCGTCAGTGAGGTTTGCGGAGTAACCGCCTGCAGAAGAAACGTTTGCGCCGCTGTAATCTTTGCCCAACGCTACGTTATTGCCGCTCGGGGTTTCGGGTTCGTAAGATGCATCGGGTACGCCGTTTACTTCGATTTCGTTGATGAATGCCATTGTTGCAGTATCTCTTAAATCAAATTTAAGACGAACATACTTTGCAGACTCGGGAGCAGCGAAACTAAAGTAAACCCAGTCTACTAATCTTGCGTTTGCGCCGTTAGGATCTACCGCGTCAAACTCATTACGCATTACTTCTCTGTAATTTACGCCGTCAAGCGAAATTTCAAGAGCGATAGACTCGGGAACCGATATGCCGGAGTTGTTACCCAAGAAGGTATTAATACGAACCTGAGAGAGCGCGTAAACGCCACCGAGGTCGTAACCGACAGTACCGATACCGTTAGGAGCGTTAGAATTTCTTTCGCTGATGTTTTGTTCGTTGCTCAAACCGTGGTGATAATAGAGACCGAACCAGCCTTCATTATCCCAAGCGAGCGCGCTCAACGCTTTGCCATCGGTAAGGTCTGCGTAATATTCGCTACGGTTATGCGTTCCGAAAAATTCCTTACCGTAAACGAGGTTATCCTTCGAGGGGTCGGTTGTTTCGCCAAACGAGAACGCGCGGAACTCTTTTATACCGCCGCTGTATTTACCCCATGACGGGTGTTCCCAACGCTGAAGTTGAACATACTTGATGTATTGTGCATCAACAGCAGAGGTTAAGGTGATTTTGTCGGTCGCTTCACCGCCGTTTTGTCCATTGGTAAGTTTATAAACAGAAGTGAAGTTTGTGCCGTCTTCGGACACATAAATTTCATAAGACGGAACGTGTTCGTTGAAAGAAATTTCAAATTCGGAAATCGAATACGATGTTCCCAAATCGAGTAAGAGCCATTGATTGTCGGAATCTCTGCCGAAAGACAAACGAGACGCGGCGGAATCGTCGCCGTCAACCGCAAGGTCAGCGGTAAATCTGCCGTCGTTTACTTCCAAAGAGGATGCCGTCGCTTTTGCGCCGAGTGCAACGTTTTCGTGCGCGGTCTTAGGCATTACCTTTATGTTGTCGATATAACCCTTAACACCCTTACCGATCTGAGAAAGAGGTGCGGTAAGTGTTGAGAGTACTGTGCCGGTAGGATTCAATGCGTTTTTGGGTTCGTATCTGCGTCCATTAACTATAAGAGTTGCTTTGTTTATATCACTGGTTAAACGTATGTTGGTTTTTACACCTACAGGGAGTTTGTAATCATACGTAAAGGTATAGAATTCGGTCTTAAAGCCGAAGTTACCCTTGCCGTCGATATTGGACGATATCGTTATTCCGTCACCTGCGAATAACGGTGCGGTTGTTGCTTCTTCGAGATAGATATCGAATTCAAGAGTATTCGGGAAGCCGATTGCATCGGGAGTGAGCGACAAATAGGAGTTGCCGTCAAGTACGAACGCGCCGTTTTCGATTTTACCGCCGTTGAGTTTAACATACGACGGAAGCGTTCCCTCGAAATCAACGGTCAAACCTTCCTTAGGTACAGAGTGTCTGCCGGGGTCGGCGTCACCTGCGCGGAGAGAAAGTTTTTCGTATCTGTTTACAAAATCGTCTGCGCTAATATTTTTAGTGTCAAGACCGAGCCATGTCTTTTCTGCCAACAAGCATACCATAGCTCTCAAACGGTCGAAAATATCAAATCTGGTTACACCGATATATGCGGTATGCCAGTCGTTCCAAAGACCGAAACATGCGCCGAGCAAACGGTCGTCGTCGGCATCAATTTGATATGTACCGTCGATATTGAAATAGTTTACCTGCCACTTGGTGTAGAGGTTCTTCAAATTAAAGCGGTCGTAGTTACCGAAAGTAGGAACTACGTAAAGCGCTTCGTTCAAAGTATTGATTATGTCGTAATCACTTGCCAAGGTTTCTTCAACGCCCGAGATTCTCCAGTCCCAGAAACTCATCTGAGCGTTTTGGGAAATAGGAGTTGTGCCTTGGAAACCGCTCGGACCGAGCGCGCCCCAGAAACGAGGAGTATAGCCTAACGAGTTTACGTAGTCGATAAGAGTATCGGTATATCTTCTCATGTCTTCCGAATATTCTCTGGGATATTCGTCAGTACCGACATGGACAATCTTGTTGACAAATACAGGGTCGTCGCCTGTCATATATTCTGCCAAAAGATTTTTTACGAAAGTTACGGTTTCGTTAAATTTTTCCGGTCTGATGTCCAAGCAACGATAGTTATCGGGCAAGAAAGGAGGGGGATTTTCTGCCTTTGCATAACAACTCGAGTGGAACGGAGTGTCGATTTCGGTTATTACCGTAACACCGTATTCGAGCATTCTCTTTTGATATGCGCGGTATTCGTCTTTTGTGTAATATCCGTCTGTTGAGGTCAAACCCTTAACGTTACTTTCAAGACGGAATGCCGAGTATCCGTTTTTACCGTCGTCGTTGATGTGAAGATGAATTTCGTTCATCTTGAAATACGCCATGTAACGAGTGATTTCTTCAACGTAGTCAAGAGGAATCCATGCTCTACCAACGTCTAACATACCCGAACGGATTTCATATTCGGGGTAGTCGACAGCAGTTCCGCAAGGGAACGCGCCGTCTGCGGTAAGACTCTGTACAACCGTAGCGCCGCCGTACAATAAACCTGTATCGGTCGGTGCTTTAATTTCTATTTTGCTGGTTGTAGCGGTAAGGGTGTATCCCTCTTTACCGACTTGGTTCAAAAGAGAGGTATCCTTGGTGAATACGATCTCGTTGTTTCCGTCAGCGGTTGTCGATGTGGAAAGTTTCAAACCAAGCATTTCTTCAAAAAAGCCCGACACCTTTGCGATAGAAGGTGAATTGCTCTTATTTACTAAAACAGTGCTTGTATTAGGTGTAAAACTGCCGCTGCTGCCTGTCCATTTTCTTATGGCAGGAATTACAGTGGGGGCCTTATTTGCCGCCGATGCAGTCAGACCAAGCGGGACTATTGCGGTTGCCATGAGCAGCACGGACAACAAAAGCGCAAATGATCTTTTCATAACTAAACTCCTTGAAATTTTTATATTCACAGATTAACATATTGTCGTGTAATTGTCAATAGCCAAGCATTCCCAACACGACTTATTTTGCTTGGTTTTTCGCTGATTTTCAAAACCTCGAAAAAGCATCAATCAGACATAAAAAGCACCCGCAATACTGCAGGTGCTTTGTAAAACCGTTATATCATTCCGTCAAGTAAATTGCCTTCGTAAAATTCAAGTTCGCCCTTATCGCAAAGTTTGGCAAGTTCGGGATTGATAGGAAGTTTGGAAACCTTTTCTATGCCATGTGCCGAAGCAACGTCATCAACCTTACTTTCGCCGTAGATATAGTGCTTTTTATTGCAGTCGGGACATTCAAAATAAGAAAAGTTTTCAACAATGCCGAGTATCGGAATGTTCATCAATTCCGCCATTCTTACGGCTTTGCCGACGATCATCGAAACAAGATCCTGAGGGCTTGTTACGATAATCATTCCGTCAACGGGAAGCGATTGGAAAACCGTAAGGGGAACGTCGCCTGTTCCCGGAGGCATATCAATAAACATTACGTCGTTTTCGCCCCAGTTGACATCGGTCCAAAACTGTTTTACACAACCCGCGATTACCGGACCGCGCCATGCAACGGGATCGGACTCATTAGGAAGAAGAAGGTTGACCGACATGACCTTTATACCTGTCTTACTTTCGGGAGGAAGCATTGCCTCGCCGTCGCTTAAAACTCCGCCGTTTACTCCGAAAATCTTAGGAATAGACGGGCCTGTAATATCGGCATCGAGAATACAGGTTTTCAAACCCTTTCTCTGCGCGTTGGTGCCAAGAAGCGAAGTGTCATGCGACTTGCCTACACCGCCTTTGCC
>JAZRUR010000012.1:0-21397 GCA_045652625.1 Eubacteriales bacterium
AATGGCAGTAGAATATGTGTGTTCGACTGCCGGAAAGGAGGACTAAATGCAGTCGAAGAAAAAAGACAATGTCGGCATAACCGCTTTATACTGCCGACTATCCCGTGATGACGGAACAGATAACGATAGCAACTCTATCGTCAATCAAAAGAAGCTGTTGCAGAAATACGCAAAGGAACACGGCTTTTCCAACACTCGCAGTTATGTGGATGACGGTTATACGGGAACAAACTTTAACCGCCCCGGATTTCAAAAACTGCTTGAGGATATTGAAATGGGATATGTAAGTGTGATTATCGTAAAGGATATGTCTCGTCTCGGCAGAGATTATCTGCAAGTGGGATATTATACCGACACCTACTTTCCCGACAGAAATATCCGCTTTATAGCAGTGAATGACTGTGTGGATAGCGCCGACGGCGAAAACGAGCTTGCACCCTTTCGTAACGTTATGAACGAAATGTATGCAAGGGATATTAGCCGTAAGGTCAGAAGTTCCCACAGACTTCGTGGCAACGCAGGAGAGCCGTTATCTCAGCCACCATACGGATACTTGAAATCACCCGAAAACAAAAAGAAGTGGATTATAGATCCCGAAGCAGCACAAGTGGTTCAAGATATATTTCGTATGTGTTTGGAGGGTAAAGGCAACGAAACTATTGCAAGAATCCTACAAGAGCGAAAGGTGTTAATCCCGATGGCATATTGGAGAGAAAAAGGTCTTGGCAGAGGTGGAACAAAAGCACAACCCGATCCATACAAATGGTGTAAAACCACCATAGCCAAGATACTTGCTCAGCAGGAATACTGCGGTGATGTAATCAACTTCAAAACCTATTCAAAGTCATTCAAGAATAAAGCCCGTATCCCTAACCCCGAAGAAAATTGGGCGGTGTTCAAGGATGTTCACGAGCCGATAATTGACCGTGAAACCTTTGAAGCGGTACAGAAGCTAACCAAGAAAACCAAACGTCGAGCACCCAAAGCGGATAATGCCCAAAAGAATATGTTCTGTGATTTGCTCTACTGTGCCGATTGCGGTAGCAAATTATGGTCGCACGTAAACACCATAAACAAGGATATTCAATATTTCAGTTGCTCCAACTACAAGGTGGATACAAGAGGAACTTGCGAGTCAAGGCACTATATCCGAGCCGATGCCATAGAACAAGTGGTAATGCTTGAACTAAAGCGAATGGCGATGTTCTTACAGAGCGACGAGGAAACCTTTGCAGACCTACTTGCTCAAAAGACACAAAAGGATATTATCTCTGAGCAAAAAGCCTTACAAGGCGAACTGCAACGCTGTACGGCACGAAACCAAAAAGTCGCTGAGCTTTACGAAAAACTCTATGAGGACAATGTTTCAGGCAAGGTAACAGATGAATGGTTTATGCAGTTATCCCACAAATACGAAGTGGAGCGTATGGAGCTAAAAACCAAGATTGTATCCTTGAACGAAAGGATAAACAATCTCGGCACTATGCAACAGAACAAAGATAGATTCATTAGCGCTATCCGAAGATTTATGGAAATGCAAAGACTGACTGCACCGCTTCTGAAAGAACTCATAGACGAGATAACGGTTTATGAAACCGAAGGCGTTGGTAAAAACCGCAGTCAAAGGATTATGATCCATTACAAATTTATCGGGTATATTGAGATACCCGAATGCGGAAGTAATTACAAGGCAGATACACGAAAAGGTGTAGCAGTTGAGTATATTACCAAATCCGCATAAAACAAAAGAGCAGGCTTAAAACCTGCTCCATACATAACGAAGAAACTCGAAATTGCAAAAAAATCGAGTGTCCATAACTCAAATCCGTTATGAACACTCGATATGGTCGAAGTGACAGGACTCGAACCTGCAGCATCTTGCTCCCAAAGCAAGCGCGCTACCAATTGCGCCACACCTCGATACTATGAAATTTTGAAAAATATAGGGTCAAAAAATAGTGGTTGCAGAAGTGGTCAAATATAGGGTCAAAACCAATTTTGAGAGAAAGTAAATCGCCAAAACCCCAGTGCTTATGCGGGTTTTCAAGAGTAGGGGTTTGAGCTGTTCTCTTAGTCCCAAACCACCCGCTCTACCAACTGAGCCACACCCCGATTTTGTATTGAATTTTTAAGTTTTTGCGTAGAAGTGGGACAAACTGTGGTCAAAAGCAAAATCTACGCTGTTTTGCATTTTCTTAAAGTGCCGAAAACCCGCATAAACAAAGGATTTTTCGCACTTTTGCTTTTTCGTAGCGGCGAGGCTTGTTCACGCTCCCAAAGCAAGCGCGCTACCATTGCGCCACACCCCGATAAATATTAAATTTTCGAATATTACTTTTTTCTGGTAATTAGCCAACCGATTGCAGATGCGATAAACAATACCGTTACAAAGCACAGTAACCAAAACACCTGGTCTTCAAAAACGAGAGTTCGGGTGATAAAAATTGCAGTAGGACCGTCCGCACCGCCGATTATGCCGACACTATCAGAATGATTGTTCTCAGCAGAAACTATAGAAGCAACCATAATTACAACAAATAGGAGAACAAGAGTAAGCGTGATAAAAAACATTGTTTTGAATAGTTTTTTCATTCACACATCTCCTTTCATACCTATTTATTATACCTGTTTAATAGGATGTTGTCAAGCGAGAAAATGAAAAAGATACTGTGTTCTGCGGAATACTCCGAGACTAATGATATAGCGAAGATGTGTTCAAACTCTTGTTTTCTGATTGAATGTGTGCTATAATCCAAACTATATTTGTATATACGAGGTTTATACAATGTCAAGCGAACAAAATGTAGTCCCCAAAACACTAAAAATACTTTTTATCGGCAACAGTTTTTCGATTGATACAGCACAGCATCTGCCCGATGTCGCTCTCTCGCTTGGTGTTGAGCGCGTACATGTCGGTGTGCTTTATATAGGCGGTTGTTCCATAAGACGTCATTACCATAATATCGTAAATGACGTCAACGGTTACGAATATTATCAAAACAGCGGAACCGAATGGACCGTTAATCAAAACGTAAGCAGTAAAGACGCCATACAAAGCGACGAATGGGATTATATCGCAATCGAACATGGAACTATCGACGGTAGCCGCAATACCGATATCCAGTATTATGACGTGTTTGAACCGCTTGTTGCCGAGATACGCGCTATCGCTTCCGAAAAGGCGAAAATGGTGTTCAATATGCATTGGGTAGGTGAGTCATGGCATACACATCCCGAGATTGTGTCGTTTAACGGCGACACCCAAAAGATGTATGAGATTATCACCGACATTGTAAGCAATCACCTTGTTTATACCAAAGGACTCGACTTGGTTACACCCGTGGGCACGGCAATACAGAACGCCCGTACTTCCCGTATCGAAACACTTAACCGCGACGGATATCACCTAAGCCTCGGAACGGGAAGATATATTGCCGCCCTCGCGTTTTTTAAATCCATCACGGGCGTGTCAGTTGATAATATAAATTGGAACCCCGAAGAAACAACCGAATATGAAAAGTCAGTTGCTATCGAATCGGTAAACAATGCAATAAAAACGCCCTATTCGGTAACAAAATCGTTGATTTAATCATGAAAAATAAATTAAAAATCTTAAAATACGGTTGCTACACCACCAATGTAACAATGTCGGTGGTAACCAATCTTTCACCAATACTGTTTTTAACGTTTCGCGCACTTTACGGTATATCCTATTCGCAGTTAGGCTTGCTTGTATTGCTGAATTTTGTCACGCAACTTATAGTTGATTTGATATTTACATTTTTCTCGCATAAGTTTGATATTTCAAAAACAACAAAAGCGACCCCTTTTATTGCGACGTGCGGATTGTTGATATATTCATTTTGGTCGTTTGTATTTCCGAATTCGGTTTATGTGGGTTTGGTAATTGGTACATTGATATTTTCTGCCGCAGGCGGATTTTGCGAGGTACTTATAAGTCCCGTTATTGCCGCGATACCTGCAAAGGACCCCGATAGGGAAATGTCGAAACTTCATTCCGTATATGCATGGGGTGTTGTGTTTGTAATAGCAGTCAGTACATTGTTTTTAATGGCATTTGGGGCGCATAATTGGCAATATCTATCTCTTGTATTTTCTATTATACCTATTGTGTCGTGCGTTTTGTTTGTAAAGTCCGAAATTCCTCCTATGGAAACGCCAAAGCGAGTTTTAGGCGCAGTTGCATTGCTTAAAAATAAACAACTGTGGCTCTGCGTTTTTGCTATATTTTTGGGTGGCGCTGCGGAGTGCACAATGGCGCAATGGAGTTCGGGTTATATCGAACGTGCATTAGGTATCGAAAAGGTTTACGGCGATATTTTCGGCGCTGCTATGTTTGGGTTGACTCTTGGCTTGGGCAGAACTCTTTACGGAAAATACGGGAAGAATATTACAAGAATACTTTTTGTCGGCGCAATCGGTGCAAGCGTGTGTTACATAACCGCTGCGCTGTCTGATGTGGCATTGATGGGACTATTTGCGTGTGCATTCACGGGTTTTTGCGTTTCGATGATGTGGCCGGGATGTCTTATTGTTGCTTCAGATTATTTCCCCAAAGGCGGCGTGTTTATTTTCGCCATGATGGCGGCAGGCGGTGACCTTGGCGCGTCGGTCGGACCGCAACTTATCGGCGTAGTTACCGACGTTGTAATGGAAGTACCCTCTATGGTTGAACTTGCGCAGACTGTTTCGCTTTCTCCCGAACAACTTGGAATGAAAGTGGGTATGCTTGTAGGCGCACTGTTCCCGTTGATAGCAATATTCCTTTATTTATATATCCATAAAACGAAAAAGAAGGTTATATAATAAAAAATGCCTTGGCAATAACGCCAAGGCATTTTTATATTATTTTAGACCAAAAGTATCAACTTCATCAAGCGGAACGTACATGAAACCGATATGGAAAACAGTTCCTTTACTGCGTTCCTCTGCAATGCGTGTATACATGCTTGTTCCCTTGCGAATGAACATAATGTCCTCGGTAAACGAACCGAAGTCGGGAAGTAAATATCCGCTGTTCATCACCGCAAGAATGTTACTGCTTTCGGGTAAGACTTTGTGAAGTTGAGGCGAAAGTATCCAAGAATGGCAGTCAATCGCTTTGGTGTCGTGCTCGGGATAGAAATCCTTGAAGAACTTAACCGCCTCGATATATGACAAACGTGCATTTTCGGGCGTGTAAGCAACGTTAGAGGGTATATGTACGGCAAGGGTAGGAGAACCCGGTCGAAGAAAATCGTGCCAAACCGATTTGTCAAACTCGGTAACGTTAGCGTCAACCTTGCCGTCTTTAGAAATTACGTTTGCAACATATTTGCTGTCGTCTTCGTAAAAATAGGTTTTTGCGATAGAACCTTCTTCGTGTGCAAGGAGTTCGTTATCTTTGCCGATAAAGTAACCGTTGTTGGTAAGCGAAACATATTGTTTGCCATCGGTGATAACATAGAATAGGCTGGTAAAATAATTCGGCACAAACTTCAAAATGCCGAACACGAACATACAGCCGCCTGCGCAAAGCATGTTCCAACGCCATTCAAGTATACCCCAATAACCGTTTTTGTTAAAGCAACTTTGTGAGTAACTTCTAAAAGAGTTAATGTTCTCTTGGTTAAGGTCAACGGGCGGTTTTTTGTTTATAAGCGTGTTTGCGAGCATGGTTGCAACCAATACCCAACCCACCTGTTCGGTCATTAAACCGTCAACAGAGAATAGGTCATTATAGTAAATATAATTCTCCCAAGGCAATCTTTTGTAAACGGTGATATAAGCCAAGAATGAACCGCATAAATGTGCCTCGTCGTTTTCGTTGAGTATCTGGGCACATGTAATAAGAGATTCTTTTCCGTCGTCGGGAAGTTCGGTCGCGTCGGCAACAATTATAGCCTCTTCTTTTGATAAAACAGGCTTACTTCTGTCGTATTCAGCCATGAAACCGTCAAAATAACTTTCGGCATAATCGGGCATTTGAAAATTGAATTTAGCGCATAATTCTTTATAAGTCATGTTAAATACCTACTATCTACACATTGCAAGATGACACAAATTAGACATCTATGGATATTTTTTAGCCTTCGACTGTTATTTTAATGGATTTAATAACGGGCTGTTGGTCTTTAAGAATAGTGCCGTTGTTGTCTACGGGTTTCGCTTTAGAGCAAACCTTGTCAACAACTTCAATACCTTCGGTAACGTAACCGAAAGCGGCATACATGCCGTCGAGCGAACTTGCGGCTCTGTCGTCGTGTACTATAAAGAATTGGCAACTTGCACTGTTGGGATCGTTTACTGCTCTGGCCATAGAGATAACACCTCTTTTGTGAGATATGTTATTCTGATGTCCGTTGATTGCAAATTCACCGAAAATATCTTTTCCGGAATCACCCGTGCCGTTTCCTTTAGGATCTCCGCCTTGCATCATAAATCCGCTGATGATGCGGTGGAAAGTAAGTCCGTCATAAAAACCGCGTTGAGCAAGATCAATGAAGTTTTGAACGGTAATGGGGGCTTGGGAAGGTTCAAGTTTTACGGTAATAACGCCGTAATCAATAATGTCAATCGTGGCGTAATAATTCTTGCCTTCTTCTACTGTAATCGAAACGTTAGCATCGGAACTGTCCGAAGAGTTGGATTCTTCACCCTTGTCGCAACCGACAAAAAGTGCACAAGACAACATTACTAACAACAAAAACGCAATAAATCTTTTCATTTTTTCCTCCAAAAATAAATTCATTAAATTATACAATAAAACATAAATATTTGCAAGAGGGGAATAATAAATAAATATCTTGCATTGCCGACTTTAGTGTGATATAATATCACCATAATAATTAAGGGAGGAAACAGTATGAACTCAATTAAAAAGTATGTTGCGGAATTTATCGGTACATTTGTATTGGTGCTTTTCGCTTGCGGTACAGCAGCAGTTGTAGGTTGTCAAACACAGTCGATTGACAGCGCCTATATACTTACCGCACTCGCGTTTGGTCTTGTTATCGTTGCTATGGCGTATTCGATAGGTAATATCTCGGGTTGCCATATCAATCCCGCAGTTTCTATCGCTATGCTCGTAAGCAAAAAACTGTCCGTTAAAGACTTTATCGGTTATGTAGTAGCGCAGTTTGCAGGCGCAATCGCAGGTGCTGCAACTCTTATGGCATTTATCGGTAAAGATAAGGGACTCGGCGCAAACGGTCTTTTCGAAGGCGATGTTTTAAAATCGCTTGGCATTGAAATTATTCTTACTTTTGTTTTCGTAATCGCTATCCTCGGTGTAACATCCAAGGTGGAAAACGGTTCGGTTGCAGGTATTGTAATCGGTCTTACCCTTACACTTGTTCATATCTTCGGTATCTACTTTACGGGTACTTCGGTTAACCCTGCACGTAGTTTTGGCCCTGCACTTTTCGTAGGCGGCGATGCACTCTCTAATGTTTGGGTATTTATCGTAGCGCCTCTTATCGGCGGTGTTCTCGCGGCGTTGGTTTATAATTGCCTCGCAGACAAAAAAGACTAATAATCGAATAATAAAGTAAAAAAGTTCGGTCTTCTGACCGAACTTTTTTATTATGCAAACATTATTAATATCTTTGAAACGAGAACCACAGCAACAAGCGCAATCGGATACGTCGCCGCATATGCAGAAGCAACTTCATCAGTACCTGCTGCCGAAATAAGTGCACCAAGAGCAGGTGTACTCGTCATACCGCCGGTAATCGAGCCAAGGTTGTTGAAAATACTGAGTTTAAATACGTATCGAGCGAAAATATATCCGACTATCATGGGGATTGTCGTAAGAACAACGCCGTAAAGGAAGTATTCAAGTTTAAGATTTTCAACGAATTTTACACCGCCGGGAACACCCGCACCGATAAGGAAGAGCACGAGTCCCAATTCGCGGAATACGTTAAGGTTGCCTTTGCTTACCGAAAGATCAACTCTGCCTATGTGTGCGAAATGGCCGAATATCAAACCCGAAACAAGTGTGCCGCCCGAGGTGCCGAGCGAAAAATTGATTACGGGAATCTTTATCGAACCTATAATAACACCGACCGCCACAGCAAGGAAGAAAGGGAAGAATTCAAGCGAATCAAACTTATAAAGTTTTTTCTTAGGCGCAGGAATCGTTACCTGTCCTGCTGCGATAAAGGTTTCACGTTCTTTTGCAATATCTACTTTAAGCATTTTCGGCAGAAGTTGAACAAATAGAACAACACCCAAAACACCGTAAATGTATGCGATGCCATAACCTGCGGTTGCATTATTGGCAATTACGTCATCGACGCCCTCGGTAGCCGCCGATAAACCGGGGGTGGAGGTAAGAGCACCGGTGAGCAACCCTACGGTCATGCCGATGTCTACGTTGAACACCTTGATCATAACCAACGCAACGAGCGCACCGCTTGAGATCACTATTACACCCATAAGAATATATGCAAGTGATTTGCGGTTCAATGTTCTGAAAAATTTCGGACCTGCAATATAGCCGACAGCCGTTACAAACAAAGCCGTGCCTATATTTGAAAAAACTTTAAAACCTGCTTGATTGTATAGAAAAATCGTCTTATCGCCAACAGTAATTTCGGGAATATAGTGTACCATTATGCCGTAAACAAGTGCGACGAGCAGTACGCCCGCAGTACCTAACGAAACACCTTTGATACTGATACCACCGATAAGATAACCTAAAGCCCCGATTGCAAAGGCGATGAAAATAAGCGATAGCATTGAATTTAATACATCACCGATATAATCCATAAAATACCTCTAACTATGCTTACAGAACTTCATCTGTCTGCATATATAATTAACGCTTAAATTGATTTTTGTTTTGTATAGTTTGGTAACAGTTTAGGCGAAACGGTATCCGTTTCGATACCTGCATCGGCAATTTCCTTCTCGAACTTGTTGACATGGTCAAGAGTAAGTTTACCAAGATTTACGTTCTTACAAGCCGCACCTGCGCTCTTACCTGCGATTCTGCCGAATACGATAATATCAAGCAAAGAGTTGCCCATAAGTCTGTTTTTACCGTGAATCCCGCCGACAGCCTCACCTGCAACAAAGAGGTTCTTTACATTAGTAGTCATACCGTCGGGTGTAATATCAAGACCGCCGTTTTGGTAGTGGAGCGTGGGGTATACAAGAATCGGCTCCTTGCGGATGTCGATACCGTATTTGCCGAACATTCTCATCATAGCGGGAATACGCTTTTCGATAGTGCCTTCACCGCCGATTTTTTCAATCATCGGGGTGTCAAGCCAAACCGCTTTACCTTGGTCGGTTTCAACGCCGTTGCCTCTTGTTGAGCATTCACGAATGATAGAAGCGGCAGAAACGTCGCGCGTTTCAAGCGGATGCATAAATACTTCGCCGTTTACGTTAACAAGTTTAGCACCGAGCGAACGCACCTTTTCGGTAACGAGCGCACCGAAAATCTGCTCGGGATAAGCCGCACCCGTCGGGTGATATTGTAAGGTTTCTGCATAAAGAAGTTTTGCACCTGCGCGGTAACCCAAAACCAAGCCGTCTGCGGTTGCACCGTAGTGGTTGGAGGTAGGGAAACCTTGGTAATGCATTCTGCCTGCTCCGCCGGTTGCAATAATAACGGTTTTTGCCTTTGCAACAAGAATTTCCTTGGTTTCCATATTAAGTAATACCGCACCTGCGGCAGAACCGTTTTCGTCAAGGATAAGTTCAATAGCAGAGGTAAAGTCTACAACGGGAATCTGTCTGTTAAGTACCTCATCACGTAAGGTTCTCATAATTTCAGCACCCGAGTAGTCTTTTGCCGCGTGCATACGCTTTCTCGAAGTACCGCCGCCGTGAGTTGTAACCATAGTGCCGTCTTCGGTCTTGTCGAATTCAACACCAAGTTCGCTTAACCATTTAATAGCCTCGGGCGCATCGCAAACGAGTCTTTCCAAAAGTTCGCGCTTAGCGGCAAAGTGACCTCCGCCGAACGCATCAACAAAGTGGATTGCGGGAGAATCGTTGGGTTTGTCAGCCGCCTGAATACCGCCCTCTGCCATCATGGTATTAGCATCGCCGATACGTAGTTTGGTAACTATCATAACGTTTGCGCCGGATTCGTGCGCTTCGATAGCCGCAGAAGAACCTGCGCCGCCGCCGCCGATAACAAGAACGTCAACGTCATAATCGGGGTTTTCGAGGTCAACGCATTTCGGGCATACACGGCTGTGTGCCTGTAAAGTTTCTGCCAGTTCCTTCGGAACTTTATCACCCTTGTTAGGACCTATCTTTAAAAACTCGAATTCATCCTGCTTATAGTCGGGATGATACTCTGCAAGCAGATCTGTTTTCTGTTGTGCTGTCATACGGGCAGGTTCAAGAGCAATATTCTTTTCTCTTGCCGCTTCAACAGCCGCCAAAGATTTTTGGAATTTTTCCGAATACATCTCTCACGCCCTCCTTATTTCTCGATATCGCGGTTGTTGTAAAGTTCTTTCATTTCATCAATGGGCTTTTGCATTAAAGCCTCGATAAGTTCTTTAAACGTACCGTCTTTAATTTCTTGAACGCGGTTGTCAAGATGCTCACAGTTGGGAGCGAGATACTTGCCGTTGATTCTTCTTGCAAGCATGGCAACCTGAGGATGAGAAATACCTGCGGGACAACGAGAGGAACAAATACCGCACATAACACAGTCAAATGATTCCTCTGCGCACTTTTCAAAATCGCCTCTTTGCGCGTAGGCTATGTACTGCATAACGTTAAGTTCCTGAGTACAAGCCTTAGTACAGGCGTTACAACCGATACAAGCGTAAATTTCGGGATAAAGTTGCATCATAACCGCTTCGGAGGTTGATATCTTGTTCATGTCGTAAACCTGCTTGACGAGAGGGAAGAAGGGAAGAGTTGCAATATACATATTGTCTTCAACCTTCGTCTGACAAGCAAGACAGGATTTTAATTCTTTGTCGCCTTTTATGCGGTAGATCGTGGCACACGCACCGCAAAAGCCGTTTCTGCAACCGCATCCGCGTACCAACTGGTAACCCGCGTATTCCATAGCGTTCATTATAGTTAAATTGTCCGGAACTTCATATTTTTTGCCGAACAGAAAAATGTTGACCATATTTGCCATGGGTCGTTCTAATCTCCTTATTTCGATATAATTGGAATTACGTACTTCGCTTTGGAACGAAGCAATTAATATTCATCGGGCAATTCGTCCAATTCGTCAAAACGGAATACGGGGCCGTCCTTGCAGACGTATTTTGAACCTACATTACATCTGCCGCATTTGCCGATAGCGCATTTCATTTTAAGTTCGAGCGTTGTATAAACCTGAGTTTTTTCAAAACCGAGCGAATAAAGACCGTCAAGTGTGAACTTTATCATAATAGGAGGACCGCAAAGAACAGCGGTTTTGTTTGTGTCAAAACCGAGTTCTTTTACATAATTTGGAACAAAACCGACATGTCCGTCCCAACCATCTTGCTCACGGTCGATAGTAAGGTGAACATTAACACCCTCATCGGTCGCCCATTCTTCAATAATTTCTTTGTATTGAAGTAGGTCTTCCTTGCTTCTTGAACCGTAAACGATATCGATACTTCCGTATCTTTCTCGGTAATGACGGCAGTAATTGATAACCGAACGTAACGGAGCAAGTCCTACACCGCCTGCGACGAAAAGCAGATTCTGTCCGACGAATGCATCGTCAACAGGGAACGGCTTTCCGTAAGGTCCGCGAATGGTGATCTGTTGACCTGCTTCGGCTTGGTGAAGCCATTCGGTAACACAACCGCACTTCTTGATTGAAAATTCCATATATTCCGTGTTTGTAGGTGAAGATGTTATAGAAAACATTGCTTCGCCGACGCCGGGGATAGAGAGCATAGCACATTGACCGGGCATGTGATCAAACGCTTTCTTTCCGTCGGGAGTGACAACGCGGAAGGTTTTAATATCGGGAGTGTCGATTCTAACATCGGTGATAACGGCTACCGTCGGTATCAAAGGTTCTTTTATCATACTCATTTCTCGTTACCTCCGATCGTTTTCATGACTTTAACAATGTTCATCGAAATCGGACACTTCGCCAAGCATCTGCCGCATCCTACACAACCGAATATACCTTCGTTGTTTTCGGGGTAGTATACGAGTTTGTGCATAAATCTCTGCCTAAAACGCTCTACTTGGCTGAGTCTGTTGTTGCCGTGAGCCATTTTTGTAAAGTCGGAATACATACATGAGTCCCAACAACGAAAACGGATTACGCCGTTACCGTTATTGAATTCTTTTATATCATAGCATTGGCAGGTGGGACAGACAAAGGTACATGTACCGCAACCCAAACATGCTTCCGAAAGAGACGCCCATTCGGGACGGTCAAATAATTCTTCTGTTTTTCCGCCGCCGAAACCGTCGGTCGTAAGAGAAGCAAACGGAAGTTTTTTCATAATTTCAGCCGTTTTTTGCTTTTGAGCGTTAACGGCGGAATCATCACATTCGGCAAGATCTAATTTGTTAAGTAAATTCTTGCCCTTTTCTGTGTTCGCGTTCCAATAAATTGTATCTTCGGTTTTCCAAACAGTTATATCTCCGTTGGGAGAAGTAGCGTCAATGCCAAATGTGTTACAGAAACATGTTTCCGAAGGTCTTGTACATGCAACAGAGATAATAATTCCGTGTTCTCTGCGGTTGGCATAGTAACTGTCGCACGGTTCAACAAGGAAAACTCTGTCAAGAATATCAAAACTTCTTACATCACATGCACGTACACCGAATACAACAAAATCTTCGCATTCCTTGCGGATATCATTGATTTCGATGTTTTTGCCTTCTACCTTAAATTCCATAAGGTTTTCAACCTGAGGGAAGAAGAAGTCTTTTGGGCTCTTAACGGTATTCAGAGCGTCGCTCCATTTAATACCGTCTTCCCACTTCGTGTAGACTGCCTTGCCGTCGCCGTTGTCAGCAGGGAGATAAAGTTCTGCTTCTTTTGCGATAGCGGCAAATATTTTATCAAGAGAGTCGATCGAACACTTAAACATCAGTTGTTCCTCCCTTCAAAAATGTCAGCAGCCTCAATATCGTCTGTGGTATAGTCTACAAGCGGAGAGCGCGAACCTATCTCTGCACCTGCTTGATATTCACCGTAGAAACCGTCGATGTCCTTGATGAACTTGCGATTGAGCAGATGAAGCGGGATATGTTGAGGGCAAACTCTTGAACATTCACCGCAGTCGGTACATCTTCCTGCTACGTGGAACGCACGTATGATGTGGAACATCTTTTCTTCAAAACTGTTAGCGGCAGCCTTGTTTTCAACACCGGATTTAGGGTTGTCAAATGCACATTTTTCACAGGTACAAGCAGGGCATACGTCCCTACAAGCGTTACAGCGTATGCATTTAGAAAGTTCGTTCTGCCAAAATGCAAAACGCTCATCGGGAGTCATATTTTCGAGTTTTTTAACCTCGTCAAAACGGTTGGATTCGCAAACCTCGCCATTTTCGCCGATGAGTTCGTCGAATGCAACGTGTTTCTTGCTCTTGCAGTTGATGCAACGCTCAGAAAGCACATCGGAGGCGTTAATTTCGTACTTATCACCGTAAATGGTGTTTACAACGATTTGTTCACCGCACTCAATAGACGAAATACCGTCACCTGTAATCTCTTTTATTTTGTTTATGTCAGCCATGCCCTCGCAAGGAACACCGACTGCATAAACCTTTTCGCGATCAAAACGGTGTTCGGTAAGTAGTTGGTTAAAACTGTAGGTGTCGCAGGGCTTGAGGAAAACAAGAATCTTACCCTCTGCCTTACGTGTTTTCTGAACTAAGTATTTGGAGAAGTTTGCTCCGCAAAAATCATTCCAAACAAAATTATTTTCAATATCTTCTTTTTCGGTGAAAACAGCAGGGGTGATATCGTAATCAAATTCGCCCTTTCTCCAACCCAAAACACAGCAAACGTCGCCGTTTTGAAGCATAGAAACCGCTTTTTCTACCAAAACATCACGACTTATTTTTTGCATCGTAGGTCCTCCAATCTCTTGTTTTCACCGAGAGATGCTACCTTTTCGGCAAAATCGTTCATAGTAGCGGCGAATTTTGCGCCTTCTGCCGCCGAAACCCACTCTACTCGGGTACGTTCTCTTTCAATACCGAGATAATCAAGCATCGAGAAAAGCAACGCCATTCTGCGTCTTGTATAATAGTTACCCGAGGTGTAGTGGCAGTCACCGGGGTGGCATCCGCAAAGGATAACACCGTCTGCGCCTCTTTGGAAAGCGCGAAGAATAAACAACGGATTAACTCTGCAAGAGCAGGGAACTCGTATGATTTTAACATCAGCAGGGTAATTAAGTCTGTTATTACCCGCAAGGTCTGCACCTGCATAAGAGCACCAGTTACAGCAGAACGCCACAATCAAAGGCTTGTATTCTTTTACTTGCATATAGCATCCACCTCCGCCATAATCTGTTCGTTTGCAAATCCTTTAAGGTCCATAGCGCCCGAGGGACAAGCGACTGTACAGCAACCGCAGCCTTGGCAAACCGCAGGATTTACCATTGCGATCCTGCGTACCAAAGTAGTTCTGTCAGGCATACGGAATTCTTTATCTTCATAAGTGATTGCACCATAAGGACAAACTTTTTCGCATGAGGAACAGCCGTTACACATCATTTCGTTAGAATGTGCTACGCAGGGGTTACCCACGAGTTTATCCTTGGCAAGTAAGCCGATAACCTTAGCGGCGGCGGCACCTGCCTGAGAAACGGTTTCGGGGATATCCTTAGGACCTTGACATGCGCCCGAAAGGAACACGCCTGCGGTAGGACTTTCAACCGGACGGAGTTTCGGGTGTGCTTCGGTAAAGAAATCGTTGGTGTCCATACTTGCGGTAAGCATAGTTGCAAGTGAACGCGCAGATTTATCGGGTTCTATAGCAGCGGCGAGAACTACCAAGTCCGCTTCTATCTTTAATTGCTTGTCAGCGAGAAGGTCGGAAGCCTGAACAATGAGTTTATCACCTTCGGGGCTAACCTTACCAACCATACCCTTGATGTAATGAACGCCGTATTCTTCAACAGCCCTGCGGTAGAATTCATCAAAGTTCTTGCCGGGGGTTCTAACGTCGATATAGAATACATAAACGTCAGTGTCAGGGTATTTATCTCTTGTAAGCATTGCGTGTTTAGCAGTGTACATACAGCAGATCTTCGAGCAATATTCTTTGCCTTTTTCGGCACAAGCATCGCAACGAGAACCGACGCACTGTACGAACACGATCTTTTCGGGGTGCTTTCCGTCGGAGGGACGGAGAAGTTTACCGGCGGTAGGACCTGCCGCGTTGGTAAGGCGTTCAAATTCAAGCGAGGTGATAACGTCCTTGGATTGGTTGTATGCAAACTCGTCGAATTTGTCCATGCTTATCGGGTTGAAGCCGGTTGCAACAACGATTGCGCCGTACTTTTCTTCGATAAGTTCATCTTTTTGAGTATAGTCAATAGCACCTGCGGTACAAACTTTCGCACAAACACCGCATTTGCCGTTTTTAAGCATGTTGCAGTTGTCGGGGTCGATAGTTGCAACCTTAGGTACTGCCTGAGCAAACGGAATATAAATTGCACGTCTTGTGTCCATGCCGAGATTAAACTCGTTAGCACATTTCTTCATCGGACACTTTTCGGTACAAAGGCCGCAACCTGTACAAAGGTTTTCTTTTACATAACGCGCCTTTTTCTTTATGGTTACATCAAAATTGCCTACAAAACCTTTAACTTCGGCAACCTCGCTGTACGAGAAAATACGTATCTTTTCGTGTTGAGCGACGTCAACCATTTTAGGCGTAAGAATACATGCGGCGCAGTCAAGCGTCGGAAAAGTTTTGTCAAGTTGTGCCATTTTACCGCCGATAGTAGGCTTCTTTTCGACAATATCAACCTCAAAACCTGCATCTGCAATATCAAGCGCGGTTTGAATACCTGCAATACCACCGCCGATAACCAACGCGCGTTTGGTTACGGGCGATTCGCCCGGTGTAAGCGGAGTATTAAGGTTAACTTTTGCGATAGCGGCTTTGCCGAGGATAATTGCTTTTTCTGTGCCGATAGGCATTTCTTTATGTACCCAAGAGCACTGTTCGCGTATGTTTGCGATCTCAACCATATAAGGATTAAGCCCGGCAGCCGCCGCAGTCTTGCGGAAGGTCGCTTCGTGCATACGCGGTGAGCAGGAACATACAACAATACCCGAAAGGCGATGTTCCTTTATCGCTTCTTTAATAATATCCTGTCCCGCTTGGGAACACATATATTGATAGTTGGTGGAAAAGACTACGCCGGGTTCGCTTTTCAATGCTTCGGAAACAGCCTGAACATCAACCGTACCGGCAATGTTGCTTCCGCACCAACATACGAAAACACCAATTCTTTGCATATCGCCTTTTCCTCCTTACTTAGTGTACTTTCTGAATGCGCTTACGATAGCCTGTTGCGGCATATCATCGTCAAGCATTTCAGGAATATCGTTCGCGGTCAAATGGTTGTTGCCTTGCTTACGTATAGCGGCAAGACGTACAGCCTCAACCAACTTTGCAGGTTCAACGCCTCTCGGACATCTTTCGACACAAGCAAAGCAGGTAAGACATCTGTAAAGCGATTTCGATTCAAGTAAAGGTTCGATATCGCCTGTTTCAACCATATATACGAACTGATGAGGATGATATTCCATCTCGTCGTATGCAGGACAAGTTCCTGTACACTTTCCGCAACGCATACATTTCCTTGGATTGACACCGCTGATGCGTATCAATTCCTCTTGAAGATACTTTTTGTTATTACTCATTCGTATCCTCCTTTACTCCCAAAGCGTCCGCAAGAAGTTCGGTTATATAAACCACAGGAATCTCGGAACCGCTTTTTTCAAGATTGTATTTGCAAAGCGGACAAGCGGTCACGATAACCTCTGCACCCGCGTTCTTTGCGCTGTTAGAAACGTCGTTGCTCTTTTTGTTTGCAAACTCGGGGCTTTCCAAACGCACGTATCCGCCGCAACATTCGTTGCGGTAAGGATAAATTACGGGTTCACCGCCGATAGCGCGTATAAGGTCCTCGATGATCTTGGGGTTTTCGGGATCGTCCATACGCATAACCGAATTCGGTCTTAAAAGCAAACAGCCATAGTAAGCGGCAACCTTTTTGCCGTTTAGGGAGTTGACAACATTTTCTTTTACCTTATCAAATCCTATAACATCGCGCAAGAGTTCAAGATAGTGGTATATTTTGGTTTCACCGTTGTATTCGTCTTCTGCCATATAGCGATTTACTTTGGAAGCAAATTCTTTATCGTTTTGCATCGCATAGTTAGTCTGCTTAACTACGTTGTGACATGCCGAGCAAACGGTAACCAAAGCCGTATCCTTCTTCTGTGCTTCTTTAAGAATGCGTACAGAAGAAAGTTTTGTGGCAACTTCATCTTTCGCGGTAGTGAAAACACCGCCGCAGCATTGCCAATTTTCTATTTCTTCCAGTTCTGCGCCCAAAACTAAAGCACATTTTCTTGCGTAGATATCAAGAATTTTCGCCTTGTTTTTAAGCGTACAACCGGGGAAGTAACTGAACTTCATTAAATAACACCTCCGGTTTCTAATCAAACCATCTGTTCAGGGTGAAAAACCTCGTCGAATTTTTCGCTCGTAAGGAAACCGAGTTCAACACAAGCCTCTTTCAAAGAGATGTTGTCCTTAAAAGCCTTTTTTGCGGTTTTAGCGGCATTTTCATAACCGATATAAGGGTTGAGCGCGGTGACGAGCATAAGCGAGTTGTGAAGATTGTGATGCATCTTTTCTTTGTTCGCTTTAATGCCTACTGCACAGTTCTTGTTGAACGAAACAATAGCCTCAGCCAAAAGTCTTGCCGATTGCAAGAAATTGTAAATACATACGGGCATGAATACGTTAAGTTCAAAATTGCCCTGAGAAGCCGCCATGGTTACAGCGACATCGTTACCCATTACCTGAACGGCAACCATGGTAACTGCCTCACACTGCGTGGGATTCACCTTACCGGGCATAATGGAAGAACCGGGTTCGTTTTCGGGAATGAATATTTCGCCAAGACCGTCTCTCGGACCTGAAGCAAGCCAACGAATGTCATTTGCTATTTTCATCATATCACACGCCAACGCCTTGATAGCGCCGTGCGCAAAAACAAGTTCGTCTTTGGAAGTAAGGGAGTGGAATTTGTTACTTGCAGTAATAAATTTTTTGCCGGTTACGTTGCTTATTTCTTCAGCAACCTTTTCGGCAAAGCCCTTGGGTGCATTCAAACCTGTGCCGACTGCCGTTCCGCCCAATGCAAGTTCACGCAACGGTTCGACCGAACGTTTGATAAGTTCAACATCTTTTTCCAAACTCGATCTCCAGCCGCTTATTTCCTGACTGAATGTGATAGGCGTTGCATCCTGCAAATGAGTTCTGCCGCTTTTGACAATACCTTCGTTTTCTTTTTCAAGACGGATAAAGGTGTTTATAAGAGTTTCTACAGCAGGAATAAGTTTATCTTCGAGCGAGATGACCGCCGCGATGTGCATCGCGGTAGGGAAGGTATCGTTGGAAGACTGACTCATATTTACGTCATCGTTGGGATGAAGAAGTTTCTTGCCGAGAATCTCATTCGAACGGTTGGCAATAACCTCGTTAGAATTCATATTGGATTGTGTACCCGAACCCGTCTGCCATACAACAAGCGGAAAATGGCTGTTGAGTTTGCCGGACATGACCTCATCACACGCCTGTTTAAGCGCTTCCAACTTTTCGTCGGTCATCTTTTCGGGTTTGAGAGAATTGTTTGCAATAGCGGCGGCTTTTTTCAGAACACCGAATGCGTGTATGATTTCCATAGGCATAGTTTCAATGCCGACACCTATTTCAAAGTTTTCATGGCTTCTTTGTGTCTGCGCTGCCCAAAGACGGTCGGCAGGCACCTTCATTTCGCCCATAGAATCGTGTTCGATACGGTATTCCATAATATAGATCCCTCTCTGTTTATAAATGATATATTAAAGTTCCAAACGCTTGATTACGTCTTTTAATTCATCTGCACTCTTTTGAAGTGCCGAGATTTCTTTGTCATTAAGGGGCAGGAGTACTTTTCCGTGCGCGCCCTTGTTGCCTACGATGTTAAGAAGTGATAAACAAACATCGCTTATGCCGTACTCGCCGTTTAATAGGGTAGATACGGTCAAAGTTGTGTCTATTCCCGAAAGCAATGCTTTGCAGATACGGCAAACGGCAATCGAAACCGCATAGAAGGTTGCGCCTTTGCACTGAATAATACGAGCGCCCGATTGGCGTACATAATCTTCGATTTCGGCTTCGTTAAGTTCGGGATAGACACCGTCTGTTCCCAGTAATGAATCACGGTATTGCTTTACGGGTACGTTGGAAATATTCGCGATAGACCAAGGAATAAAGCAACTGTCGCCGTGTTCGCCAAGCACGTATGCGTGAACGTTTTGTTGGTTGAGCGAGTAATATTCAGAGAGTCTTGCGCGAAGTCTTGATGTGTCCAAAATCGTACCCGAACCGATAATACGCTCAACCGGAAGTTCAGAATACTTGCAGAAAGTGTAGGTAAGAATGTCAACAGGGTTGCTGACGATTACGTAGGTGGCATCGGGAGCGTATTTGGTGATTTGGGGGATGATTCGCTTTGTGATATCAACGTTGAATTGAGCAAGGTCAAGTCGGGATTGATTTGTTTGTCTTGCGACACCCGAAGTTATAATTACGATGTCCGAACCCACCGTATCGGAATATGTTCCCGCATAGATGTTACAGGGATGGCAGAACGGTGTGCCTTGACGGATGTCAAGCGCTTCTCCAATTGCTTTTTCTTCGTTAATATCAATCATGACGATTTCCGAAGCGATACCTTGAACGGTAAGGGTATAAGCAAGGGTGGAACCTACACTGCCGGCTCCGATAATGGTGATTTTAGTCATAGTAAACTCCTTAAATATATAAATCTCTCAGATAAAATTCGAAACGTATTAAACGTGTTATAAAGCGTACTGCTGTATACCGTACTATAATAATTATATACATCACAAATTTTTCCGACAGTATTCTATCAAAAATAACTCTAATTTGCAATAATAAATCTCATATATCTACTATATATTCCGATGTAATTTTTGGTTAAAAAAGCAATAAAAACCGATGCTTTTTTCTTTTAAGCATCGGTTTTTAAATGTTATTCGTTTTGTGCAGTAGAAATACTGTTAATTTTGACCTATCTTTGTTCCAGATTTACATATTCTCTGTCATCAATTACGCTTATATAGGCAGGTCGGATTATTTTACCTGCGTTCTGTATTTCTTCTATTCTGTGAGCGCACCAACCTGCAATGCGCGAAACAGCAAAAATAGGGGTGTACAGTTCGTTCGGAAGCCCTAACATTTTGTAAATCAGACCTGAATAAAAGTCCACGTTCGCACTAACGCCTTTATACATTTTGCGCTTTTCGGCTATCAATTCGGGTGCGAGATTAGCGACCGTTTCGTAAAGTTCATATTCGTCTTGACGACCTTTTTCCTTGGAAAGCGTTTTTGCGCATTCCTTAAGGATATCCGATCTCGGGTCAGAAAGCGAATATACAGCGTGTCCCATACCGTATATCAAACCGGCATTGTCGAAAGCCTGTTTGTCAAGTAACCGCTTAAGATAGTCTTCAATCTCGCCTTTTTTCTTGACGTTGATGTTCCTTTTCATGTCTTCGAACATCTTGACAACTTTAATATTTGCCCCTCCGTGTCGCGGACCTTTAAGCGAACCCAACGCCGCAGCAATAGCCGAATATGTATCGGTTCCCGAAGAAGTAACTACGTGTGTGGTGAAGGTCGAGTTGTTACCGCCGCCGTGTTCGGCGTGTAAAACCATAGAAAGGTCGAGAATCTTTGCTTCAAGTTCCGAAAACTCGCCGTCTTTTCGCAATATGTGTAATAGGTTTTCTGCGGTAGATAATTGCGGTTTTGGAAGCCTTATGTGCAAACTCTTGCCTCTGTGATAATGCCTGTACGACTGATAACCGTATACCGCCAAAAGGGGAAACATGGCTATCATCTGCATACTTTGTCTGAGAACGTTAGGTATAGAAATATCGTCGGGGTTGTCGTCGTAAGCATAAAGCGCGAGTACGCATCGGGAAAGGATATTCATCATGTCCTTACCGGGCGCTTTGAGTATCATGTCACGCACAAAAGATTTGGGTAAACTTCTGTATTTGACAAGTTCCGTGGAAAATTTATCAAGTTGTTCTTTGTTCGGAAGTTCGG
Organism: Eubacteriales bacterium; assembly: GCA_045652625.1. GTDB lineage: Bacteria > Bacillota > Clostridia > Oscillospirales > CAG-382 > Coliplasma. Next base: position 21,334 of record JAZRUR010000012.1, read on the forward strand.
AAAATAAAAGCAGATAGACGGTTTCTTCAAATCCGAAACGGTTGTCCTTTTGAAAGCCGTTTAC
>JAZRUR010000013.1:0-7149 GCA_045652625.1 Eubacteriales bacterium
AACATGAACTATCTTGTCGAAAAATACGAAAAATGCACGGGAATGCGCGTATACGAAAGAGCCCCTTATGCGGGTGCGCTTGTATTTGCCGCATTTTCGGGAAGTCACCAAGATGCTATCGCAAAAGGTATGAATTTCCGAAACGCGAACAACCTACATCAATGGAGTGTTCCTTATATTCCTATCGACCCTATGGATATCGGCCGCACATACGATGCGGATATCATTCGCGTTAACTCGCAATCGGGCAAGGGCGGTATCGGATATCTGCTTGAGCAGAACTACGGTTACACCCTTCCCTCCAAGATGCGCGAACATTTAAGTTACTTATGCAAGAGTATTGCAGACCGTGAGCACAAGGAACTCAAAGTCGAAGATGTACTTAATATATTTACCAAGAATTACTTGAACATTGACACTTACATAAGCGTTGCCGATTACAAGTTCTTGCGCGAAAATGATACCGTGAAAATTAACATAACATTTATCAAAGACGGCATCGAAAGCACACTTGAAGCAGAAGGCAACGGTTCGTTGAGCGCTATAAACAACGCTCTTAAAGCATACACAGGCGAGGAGTACACGCTTCAGGTATTTACTCAGCACAGTATGCAGGGTCAAGGTTCAAACAGCGTTGCGGCTTCTTATATCGGTCTTGAAAGGGCCAACGGAACTATGTTTTGGGGCGCAGGTACTGATACCGACGTTATTCGCGCAAGTACCAAGGCATTACTCAACGCCTTCCATAATATGACCGCAGGAGGTAGATAATTATGGGAATGACAATGACGCAAAAGATACTTGCCGCGCATACCGACACGGCAGAAGTTTTTGCAGGTCAATTAATTAACGCAAAATTAGACATAGTACTTGGAAACGATATAACCACCCCTGTGGCGGTCAACGAGTTCAACAAAGCAGGGTTTGACAAGGTTTTTGACAAGGACAGAATCGCAATAGTTCTTGACCATTTTGTCCCTAACAAAGACATTAAAGCCGCAGAGCAGTCTAAAACCTGCCGAGAATTTTCTAACACACACGAGATTAGCCATTTCTACGATGTAGGTAAAATGGGTATAGAGCACGCGCTTCTGCCCGAACAAGGTGTTGTAACCGCAGGCGATTGCATTATCGGTGCAGACAGCCACACCTGCACTTACGGTGCGTTGGGTGCGTTTTCAACAGGTGTCGGTTCAACCGATATGGCTGCAGGTATGGCAACCGGTATGGCATGGTTTAAAGTGCCGTCTGCAATCAAAATCAACCTTATTGGAAAACTCCCTTCAAATTGCAGCGGAAAAGACGTTAGCCTTACGATCATTGGCATGATAGGTGTTGACGGTGCGCTTTACAAGAGCATGGAATTTGCCGGAGAGGGGGTCAAGTCACTCTCCATGGACGACAGATTATGCATTTGCAACATGGTAATCGAAGCAGGTGCAAAAAACGGCATCTTCCCTATTGATGACATTACAAAGGAATATCTTAACGGCAGAAGCGAACGCGAGCCTATTTTTTACGAAGCAGATGCCGATGCAGAATACGATAAAGTCATTGATATAGATTTAAGTGAAATTGTTCCTACCGTTGCGTGTCCTCATCTTCCCGAAAATACACGCCCCGCAAGTGAGTTAAACTGCATTAAAATCGACCAAGTGGTTATCGGCAGTTGTACCAACGGAAGACTCGAAGATATGGAAGCCGCATATAAAATACTTAACGGCAACAAGATTGCCGACGGCGTACGTTGTATCATAATACCTGCTACAATGCAGATTTTGCGCGAATGTGTCACTCGCGGTTGGTACACGGCATTTATTGACGCGGGTGCAGTAGTTTCTACCCCGACCTGCGGACCTTGTCTTGGCGGTTACATGGGCATTCTTGCAAAAGGTGAAAGATGTATCGCTACAACCAACCGAAACTTCGTAGGACGTATGGGGCATCCCGAAAGCGAGGTTTATCTTGCCTCGCCTTATACTGCCGCCGCAAGTGCGCTTACAGGTTATATCACCGAGTACAAGGGGGATTAATGATGAACACGCAAGGAAAAGTTTTTAAATATCCCGATAATGTTGATACCGACGTCATTATCCCTGCACGTTATCTTAACACTCCCGATGCAAAAGAATTATCGCTTCATTGCATGGAAGATATAGACAAAAATTTTGTCAAAACAGTCGTAAGCGGCGACATAATCGTTGCAGGATACAACTTTGGATGCGGTTCTTCACGCGAACACGCTCCGCTTGTTATTAAAACCTGCGGTGTAGGTTGTGTTATTGCAAAAAGTTTCGCGAGAATATTTTACCGCAATGCTATAAATATCGGCCTTGCCATATTGGAATGTCCCGAGGCGGCAGATGAAATAAACAACGGCGATGAAGTGTCTGTTGATTTTGATACAGGTATTATTAGCAACATTACAACGGGCAAAAAATATACCGCGCAACCTTTCCCTCCTTTTGTTCAAAACATCATCAAAAGTGGCGGTTTACTCGCTTCCATAGGTAACAAAAATGACTAAAAACATTGCAGTGATTCGCGGCGACGGAATCGGGCCTGAGATTATCAAACAGGCAATTAGAGTTCTTGACCGTATATCTGCACTTTACTCACATAATTTCATATATACCGACGTTGACATGGGCGGGTGCGCTATTGACAAATGGGGTTCTCCGCTTCCTCAGGAGATGCTTGATAAATGCATCAACTCTGACAGCGTTTTATTGGGTGCGGTAGGCGGAAACAAGTGGAATGATGTTCCTGCCGATATGCGGCCCGAAAAAGGCTTATTACGCCTTCGAGCAGGTATGGGCGTTTACAGCAACAACCGACCTGCCAAAATATGGCCGCAATTAGCCGACGCATCGCCTTTAAAAAAATCTATTGTAGACAAAGGCATTGATTTTATTATAGTAAGAGAACTTATAGGCGGCATTTATTTCGGCGAACACAAAACCGAATCTATCAACGAAAAAACAACTTCTATTGACGTACTTAAATATGACGAAGAAGAAATAGAGCGCATCGGAAGAATCGGCTTTGAAACCGCACGAAAACGCAACAAAAAACTTTGTTCGGTTGAAAAAAGCAACGTTTTGGATTCAAGCAGACTTTGGAAAAAAGTTATGCACCGTTTAGCAGATGAATACTCGGACGTTGAACTTACCGATATGCTCGTTGACAACTGCGCTATGCAGATAGTTAAAGATCCGTCGCAGTTTGACGTTATCGTTACCGAGAATATGTTTGGCGATATTTTATCCGACGAGGCTTCGATGATAACCGGCTCAATCGGTATGATACCGTCTTCGAGTTTGGGCAAGACATCTTGCGGACTATACGAGCCGATACACGGTTCTGCACCCGACATTGCGGGACAGGATATTGCAAATCCTATCGGCGCAATTCTTTCGGCGGCAATGATGTTACGTTATAGTTTTGATATGCCAAAAGAGGCAGAATGCATTGAAAACGCAGTTTCTGCTTATCTTGATTTGAATCACCGTACAGCCGATATTATGAGCGACGGAATGACGCTTGTGGGCTGTGAAAAATGCGGTGACATTATTATAGAAAACCTTAGAAAGGAGTGAGCGGTTTTGATGATATCGGGTTCTGACATACTTATAAAAACGCTTATAGAGCAAGGTTGCGATACTGTATTCGGCTATCCCGGCGGACAGATTCTTAATGTTTACGACAGTCTTTACAAGTATCAAAACGAAATAAACCACATTCTTACTGCTCACGAGCAGGGTGCGGCACATGCCGCGGACGGATATGCAAGAACAACGGGCAAGGTAGGTGTTGTAATTTCCACCTCGGGTCCCGGTGCTACCAACCTTGTCACAGGTATTGCAACGGCTTATCTTGACTCAATTCCGTTAGTTGCTATATGCGGAAACGTGCCTACAAACCAAATCGGTACCGACAGTTTCCAAGAAATAGATATTACAGGTATCACGCTTCCGATTACCAAGCACAATTACTTTGTCGGCTCGGTTGAACATCTTGCCGACACGGTACGTGAAGCATTTTCACTTGCAAAATCGGGCAGACCGGGTCCTGTACTTATCGATATACCCAAAGATGTACAAACCGCTTTGTGCGAATATACCCCTAAATCCCCTGCTATGCCTTTCGAGGCGTTTGCGGCTAAAGATATTCGTATACAAGAAGCAGCAGAGCAGATAAATTCCGCGAAACGTCCCTTTATATATTTCGGCGGCGGTATTGTTTCGGCAAATGCGCAAAGCGAAATGCTTGAACTTGCCGAAAAAATCGATGCACCGTTAGGATGTTCGATGATGGGGCTATCCTGTATACCTACCGACCACCCAAGATTTCTCGGTATGCAGGGTATGCACGGACATTTCGCTTCATCTATGTCGATGCACAACGCCGACCTTATTATTGCTTTGGGCGTTCGTTTTAACGACAGAGCAACGGGCAACCGTGAAAAATTTGCACGTGCCGCGAAGATTATACATATCGATGTAGACGGTTCGGAACTTTCCAAAAACGTAAATACATACTGCGGATTGCGTGGCGATTTAAAACAGACATTGATTAAACTTCTCCCGTTACTTAACGAAAGCCGAAAGCCTTTATGGCAAGAGAAAATCGCCGCATTAAAACACGAAGAAGCGGAATATTCCGATAAACGCGACGGACTGACACCCAAAAACGCGCTTACTACAATTAACAAGTACCTTACCGATAATACCGCTGTTGCAACCGATGTCGGACAACACCAGATATGGTCGGCTCAATATCTTAAATTCTCTACCGAACGACGTTTTGTTACAAGCGGCGGTCTTGGTACAATGGGATTCGGTTTGGGTGCGGCTATAGGTGCGTCGTTTGGCACAAAAGAAAGAAGTGTCCTTATCACGGGCGACGGCAGTTTCGGAATGAGTTTGCAGGAACTCGCAACCGCTGTAACCTATAAAATACCGATAGTTATTGTTATCATGAACAACGGTGTACTCGGAATGGTACGTCAATGGCAAACATTGTTTTTCGATAAGCATTACTCGCATACCGTTCTTGACCGCAAAACCGATTTTGTTTCACTTGCACGTGCTTTCGGTGCGGACGGACAAGCGGTATCAACGGTTGAGGAACTTGACAAGGCATTGCAAAATGCGTTTAGTTACAACGGTCCTTTTGTTATCGACTGTGCTATTGACAAAGACGAATTCGTTCTTCCTATGCTCCCCCCCGGCGGCAGCATGGGTGATATCATCGTAAAGGCAGGTGGCTAATATGAACAGTTATACCGTAGCGGTTCTTGTTAGAAACCAATTCGGTGTTCTTAACAGAGTTACAAGTATGTTCAGACGCCGTCAATTTAACATCCGCGCGCTCACCGTTAGCGAAACCGAGTCGAGCGAGTTTTCAAGAATAACCGTTGTTTTCGACGGCGAAGAAACTTATAAGCAACAACTTGTTAATCAACTTTATAAGTTGCCCGATGTTTGTTCTATTAAAGAATTTAATTCCGACAACTCGATTAGTTGCGAATTGTTACTTATAAAAATAAAAAATGATCCTGACACGCGCGAAGATGTTCGCAACGCCGCAGAGGCATTCGGTGCGGTAAACGTGGATTATTCCAAGGACTCGATAATGCTTCGTCTTGCCGATAATTCAGGAAAAATTGATGACTTTATCAATCTCATGCGCGATTATACGATTCTTGAAATTTGCAGAACAGGCAGTGTATCGCTCGAAAAAGGCAGTACAACTATTAGACAGACAATTAATTTTTAACGTAAAAAAAGATGGGCGATGCCCATCTTTTTTATTTTGGAGCTGGTGGAGGGATTTGAACCCTCGGCCTATTGATTACGAATCAATTGCGCTACCCCTGCGCCACACCAGCAAACTCCCGTTTTCACGGGCGCGATTTGAATTATAGCATTTTTATTATCGATTGTCAATATTTTTCGCTATTGCAAGTAAACTTTCTTTATTATTTTCAGTCTTTCCCTCAATAACACACAATAATAATTTATTAAGTACCTCTCCAACCGATTTCCCCTTAAAGCCTATTTCCGATATGTCGTTTCCGTCAATGGCAAGGTTTGATATAAACATGCATTCATTAGACGCCAACAACTGCTCGGCAACGCCGTTTTTATCCTCACCGTAAAGCATACGGCGATAGGCAGTAACAAGCATTGCATCTTCCCTACCGAGGTTTGAAATATAGCGTTTTAGCGCAACTTTATCTTCAGGCAGTGGACAAGAGTTCACCAAAACGGAGCAGTCGTGTTTCGTCTTGTTATCCGCACGTAAAAACTCAAGTGCATCCATAACCGTTTCACCGCAAAGGCAGGTCAAGCGCATAGCAAGATCTAACGGGAGTTTGGAAATACAGTTAGACATTCCGTTTATCGAAATTACAGATTTTAAAACATCAAGATATTTATCTATAACAGTTTGTGCGTTTTTACCCAGTAGCAGTTTTTTCAGTTCGGTAAAAATGCGTTCGGGCGATACTTTAATTAATGTATCTGACAACTCAAACAAGGCGTTTGACGTATTTCCCTCGATTTCAAATCCCAACACCGACGCAAAACGTATTGCGCGTAAAATACGCAACGCGTCTTCCGAAAAACGCTTATACGGATCTCCAACGCTTCGTATTATTCCGCGTTCTATGTCTGCAACACCGCCGAACGGGTCGACAAAGCCTTTATCCTTGGAATACGCTACTGCATTAACCGTAAAATCACGACGTGCAAGGTCGGAAACAAGGTCGCGAACAAAGGTTACAGAATCGGGATGTCTAGAATCGGTATAGGTGTTTTCGGTACGGTAAGTAGTAACTTCATAAACGGTTTTATCGACTACAACACCTACTGTGCCGTGTTTTATCCCTGTTTCTATCAGCGGATATTCACAAAAGATCTTTTTTGTTTCTTCGGGGATTGCGGAGGTTGTTATATCCCAATCGTTGGATACTCTATTCATTATCATATCGCGCACAGCACCGCCTACTGCGTATGCTTCATAACCCGACAAATTAAGCATTTTTATAATATGCTCTGCATTCTTATCCAACACGGTCACCTCCCTATCACGTCTTAATTGATAATAACATATCGTAAATTATTTTTCAAGCAGTCATTTTAT